>JAFAGL010000278.1 GCA_023422735.1 Pseudomonadota bacterium | reverse complement strand
TTCGATCGTGCCGACCATAGCGGCAAGGCATTGCTCAATGTGCTGGAAAGCTATCCACGCGACGAGTTGTTCCAGATCAATGCGCCATTGTTGCGTGAACATGCAGAAGCCATTCTGGCTTTGGGCGAACGGCCACGCGTTCGGGTCCTGGTCCGCCCCGACCAGTTCAACCGGTTCGTTTCAGTGCTCGTTTTCGTGCCGCGCGACCGCTACGATTCGATCGTTCGCGAAAAGATCGGCTCTTATCTCAAGGATGTCTTCGAAGGTCGCGTTTCAGCCTATTATCCATCCTTCCCCGAAGGCGGGCTGGCACGCGTTCACTTCATTATCGGCCGCACGGAAGGGGAGTTGCCCACCCCGCCCGCTTCCGAGCTTGAGGATGCGGTGCGCGTTATCGTGCGCACATGGGACGACGCCCTGCGCGAAGTCGCCGTCAACGCTGGCCCGGACCGCTCGACGATCGCCGTCGTGGCGCGCTTGCCGGAATCTTATCGCGAAAGTTTTGCGCCAGGCGATGCGCTGCTCGATGCCGAGCGGTTGGCCAAGCTGACTGCCGGCAACCGCATCATCGTTGATTTTTATCGCCGCAGCGACCAGCCGGATACGGCTTTGTCGCTGAAGATCCACCATTTCAACGCACCGGTTCCCTTGTCGCAGCGCGTGCCGCTGCTGGAGAATATGGGATTTCGTGTGATCAGCGAGCGCACGTTCGAAATCCCTCATGCGGAAGGTTCGGGCGCCGACTTCATTCACGACATGGAATTGCAGCCGGCTTCCGATCGCGCGATCGATCTGGGGGATGCAGGCGAATTGCTGGAAAGCGTGTTCCTCGCGGTTTGGAATGAAGATGCCGACAATGATGGTTACAACGGGCTTGCTTTGTCGGCCGATATTCCTGCGACGGATATTGTCGTGCTGCGCGCTTATGGCCGGTATCTGCAACAAGCCGGCATTCCGCAAAGCCAGGATTTCATTGCCGGGGTTTTGAACCGCTGGCCGCAAATCGCCACCGATCTGCTGGAACTGTTTCGTGCCCGCCTTCAGGCCGGAAACAAGGATGCCGAAGATCGTGCGACGGAAGCGATCCTCAAGACGCTGGACGAGGTGTCGAGCCTTGATGACGATACGGTGCTGCGCCGCTATCTGAACCTCGTGCAATCGACCTTGCGCACCAATCATTTCGTGGGCGGGCGGCCGATCGGCTCGACGCTGGCCTTGAAACTCGATGCGCAATCGCTGACCGGATTGCCGCAGCCCCGCCCGTGGCGGGAAATCTTCGTGTACGGACCGGAAGTGGAAGGCGTGCATCTGCGCTTCGGGCCGGTGGCGCGTGGCGGATTGCGTTGGTCGGACCGCGCCCAGGATTACCGCACCGAAGTTCTGGGACTTGTGAAAGCGCAGCAGGTGAAGAACGCGGTGATCGTTCCTGTCGGCGCCAAGGGCGGGTTCTTTCCCAAGAAATTGCCGGCAAACGGGTCGCGCAACGAGATATTCGAAGCCGGCAAACAAGCCTATGTGACCTTTATTTCCACCATGCTGTCGATCACCGACAATATTGTCGGCGACCATGTGGTGGCGCCCGAAGGTCTGTTACGCCGCGATGAGGACGATCCCTATTTCGTGGTTGCAGCCGACAAGGGCACCGCGACATTTTCCGATACCGCCAATGCAATCAGCCAAAGCCATGATTTCTGGCTGGACGACGCATTCGCTTCCGGCGGATCGGCCGGATACGACCACAAGAAGATGGGCATCACGGCGCGGGGCGCATGGGAAGCTGTCAAACGCCATTTCCGGGAGATGGACCGCGACATCCAGACGCAAGCCTTCACCGCTGGGGGGGTTGGCGACATGTCCGGCGACGTGTTCGGCAACGGCATGTTGTTGTCGCGCCAGACGCGGCTCGTGGCGGCCTTCGATCATCGCGACATTTTCATCGATCCCGATCCGGATGCCGAACGCTCTTTTGCTGAACGCCAGCGCCTGTTCGACCTGCCGCGCTCGTCCTGGCAGGACTACGACAAGGCGCTGTTGTCGCAAGGCGGCATGATCGTTTCGCGCGCGCTGAAAACCGTGCCGCTGACGCCGGAATCAGCCGCGCTTTTGGGCATCACCGCCCAAGCGGCGACGCCCGCCGAAATCATGACCGCGATCCTGAAACTGCCGGTCGATCTTTTATGGTTCGGCGGCATCGGCACCTATATTCGCTCAGCCAGCGAATCCAATGTCGAAGTCGGTGACCGGGCCAATGATGCGATCCGCATTACAGGGGCCGATGTGCGCGCTAAAGTGATCGGCGAGGGCGCCAATCTCGGCGTTACCCAGCGCGGACGGATCGAATATGCCTTGCAGGGCGGTCGCTGCAATTCGGATGCGATCGACAATTCCGCCGGCGTCAACTCGTCCGACATCGAGGTGAACATCAAGATTGCGCTGGCATCGGCCATGCGTAGCGGGCGGCTTTCGCGTGAAGACCGCAATGTGCTTCTGGCCAAGATGACGCCCGAAGTGGCGCAACTCGTGCTGGAAAACAATTATCGCCAAACGCTGGCCATTTCGCTCGTGGAACGGCGCGGCCTGGTGGAACTGCCGTATCAGCGCCGCTTCATGACCGATCTCGAAGAACGCGACCTGCTGGATCGTGCGGTGGAATTACTGCCGAGCGATGTGGCGCTTGTGGACCGCGAAAAACGCGGCGTTCCATTGAGCCGGCCCGAAATCGGCGTGCTGCTGGCTTATGCCAAGCTGACGCTTTTCGCCGATCTTGTGGGCAGCAGCCTGCCGGATGAGGCGGTGTTCGAGCGCGATCTTCTGGCCTATTTCCCGCCAGAGATGGCGGCCGGTTATCGCAACGAAATCCTCGCGCACCGCTTGCGCCGCGAAATCATCGCCACGGAGGTGACCAACGATCTCGTCGACCGCTCCGGCCCGGCTTTCGTTTCGCGCTTGCAGGATATGACGGGCGCAACGCCGGCGGACATCGTCGAAGCTTATGTGCTGACGCGCGATGGCTATGACCTCAATGCGCTTTATGCCGCCATCGATGCGCTGGACAACCAGATCGACAGCGCGACGCAACTTGAACTTTACGCCGCGATCGCCCGGTTGAGCCGCCACACCACCATCTGGCATCTGCGCAATCCGTCCAAGAAAAAGGGGTTGCTCGACCAGATCGCCGATTTGCGCGCCGCCCGCGCTGTGGTGACACAGGAACTGACCGGTCTTTTATCGCCTTATGGGCTGGAAAAGCTGGAAAGCGCGCGCGCCCTTTTCATCGACAAGGGTGTTCCCGAGCAATTGGCGGGCGAGATGGCGGCGCTCGAAATCCTGCAGATCATCCCCGAAATCATGAGCGTCGCCCAATTGGCGGACGCTTCCCTTCCCGCCGCAGCGAAAGGCTTTTTCGGGGCGACCGGCTTTTTCCGCATTTCGCGGCTGGAAGATGCAGTGCGCGCGCTCAACCCCACCGATTATTACGAAGGCCTGGCGCTCAACCGGGCCGAGGACATGATCGGCACGGCGCGTCGGCATATCGCGGCTGCCGCTTTGTCGCAGTTCCCGCAAAGCGAAGATCCGGTTGCGGACTGGGCGGCCAACGAGGGCGCGCATGTTGCAAAGGCACGACGCCGGATCGAGGCTTTGACCGATTCCGGTGAGTTGTCGGTGGCCAAGCTGACGGTCGCCGCCGGCATCCTGTTCGATATCGCACAGGGATGACGGGATCGCCGCCTGCGCCGCGATCATCCGCAATTGCTGGCGGACCGGCGTCGACTGACCGTCGGGGCATATGGGGCTGGATGCTGTTCGATTGGGCAGCCCAGCCCTTTTTCACCGTGGTGACGACCTTTATCTTCGGGCCATATTTCGTGGCCCGCATGGCGCAGGATCCGGTGGAAGGGCAGGCGGCCTGGGGTTACGGCATCGCCGTTGCCGGACTGATTATCGCAATCTTGTCTCCCATTCTGGGGGCCATTGCCGACCAGACCGGGCGGCGCAAGTTCTGGATCGGCGGCTTCGCGGCGATCAAGATCACCAGCCTTTGCTTTTTATGGCTGGCCGCTCCCGGATCGAGTCTTTTCTGGCCGCTTGTTTTATTTGCGCTCGCATCGGTAGCGGCCGAATTTTCCATCGTGTTCAACGATTCCATGCTTCCCAGACTTGTCAGCAATCGCGAAATCGGGCGGATCTCCAATCTGGCCTGGGGGATCGGTTATGCCGGCGGCATGATCGTTCTGATCGCCATGGTGGCCCTGATTTCAGCCAATCCGGAAACCGGAAAAACCCTGATCGGAACCGACCCGCTGTTTGGCCTCGATCCAACAAGCGGCGAGGATGCACGGGCCTCCGGGCCAATCGCGGCAATCTGGTATCTGATCTTCATCCTGCCGATGTTCCTGTTGACGCCCGACACACGCACCGGCACGCCGATCCGGCAAGCGGTGCGCAACGGTTTGACCGAATTGCGCGCCACATTGAGCGAGGTGCGGCGCAGGCACGGCATTTTGCGTTTTCTGATTGCCCGCATGATCTATCAGGACGGGGTGAACGCGCTGATCGCACTTGGTGGTGCGTTTGCGGCGGCCTTGTTCGGGTGGTCGATCACCGAAATCGGATTGTTCGGCATCCTGCTGAATATCGCCGCGATCATCGGCTGTTTCGCCGCAAGCCGCCTGGATCAGACATTCGGCTCAAAGGCGATCATCGTGA
>JAFAGL010000252.1 GCA_023422735.1 Pseudomonadota bacterium | reverse complement strand
GCCGTATCCTGCCTGTGCGCATGGAAGGCGGTGAAAACAATCCGCTGGGTGCGCGGGCGCTTTATCTTGGTGACACACTTTACCGCATTCACGGAACCAACCAGCCATGGACCATCGGTACCAATGTTTCGTCCGGCTGCTTCCGCATGCGCAACGAGGATGTGATCGAGCTTTACGAACAGGTGACAGTCGGGACCACGGTTGTGGTGTTATAAGAATTGACTGCGTCATTGCCGTTTGAACAGCGGAAGGGACGTGAAGAAATTCAGGGCCGTACCCTCCAGTCCGGTCCTGCTGCGCGGGGAGTGGCCTTCAGCGCGAACAAAGGGGCGACGCGGCGACAACGCGTTGCCCCTTTCTTTTTGCGGCGGAAACAACAAACGCCAGCGCTTGGTCAAAAAAATTGACCAAGGCTTCCGCGAGGCGTAAATGCCCTGCTCATGGCGTCGATTTTCTTTCCTGTCGATCATCTAAGCACCGCCGAAGAAGTAACCGGCCAGATCGAAACCCTGATCCTGGAGGGCATTCTCGATGCGGGCAGCCGGTTACCTTCCGAACGCGATCTCGCTCAGCAGCTCAATGTTTCACGCCCGATCCTGCGCGATGCGTTGAAGGCGCTGGAAACGCGCGGATTTTTGACGACCGGGCGCAGCGGGACGCATGTGGCGGATGTGATCGGCGAGGTCTTCCGGCAACCGATGATCAGCCTGATTTCAAGCAATCCGAAAGCGCTGGCCGATTATCTGGATTATCGCCGCGAGCTTGAAGCGGTTGCCGCCGCCTTTGCGGCCGAGCGCGCGACGGATGAAGATCGCGCGATGTTGACGGCCATCATGAAACGGATGGAAGACGCGCATCTCAGCGGGGCCTTCGATGTGGAAGCCGCCTGCGATGTCGAGTTTCACACCGGCATCTGCGAATGCACGCATAACCTTTTCCTGATCCACACGCTGCGCGCCTGTTATCGCCTTCTCGCCGCCGGTGTTTTTTCCTTGCGCGAACTCATTTACCAAAAAGCGGATGCGCGCCAAGCCCTGTTCGACCAGCACACTGCGATCTACGACGCCGTGATGCGTGGTGACCCGCCCGCCGCCCGGCAGGCCGCGATTTCCCATATCGATTTCGTGGCCAAGGCAGCCACAAAACTCGCCGATCATGAAAGCCGCGCGCGCGTGTCCCGTTTGAGGCTGATGCAGCGCGGAATAGTTCCTGAACAAGCAGGCTCAAGCCGACAAAACGGAGACGACGCGTGATGGCCACACCGCTGACAATTGCCGAGCTGAAAAAGGTCGCCCGCCGGCGTGTTCCCAAGATGTTTTTCGATTATGCCGATTCCGGCGCATGGACCGAAGGCACCTACAAGGCGAATGAAGCGGATTTCGCGGCAATCAAGCTGCGCCAGCGCGTGCTGGTCGACATGACCAACCGCTCGCTGGAAAGCACGATGATCGGCGAAAAGGTTTCCATGCCGGTGGCCCTTGCCCCCACAGGCCTGACCGGGATGCAACACGCCGATGGCGAAATCCTCGCCGCGCAGGCAGCGGAAGCCGCTGGCGTGCCTTTCACCCTTTCGACCATGAGCGTGTGTTCCATCGAAGACATTGCAGCGCATACAACGAAGCCCTTCTGGTTTCAGCTTTACGTCATGAAAGACCGGGAGTTCGTGACGAAACTGATCGAGCGCGCCCGCAATGCCGGCTGTTCGGCACTGGTACTGACGCTTGATCTGCAGATCCTCGGACAACGCCACAAGGATATCCGCAACGGCCTGTCGACACCGCCGAAATTCACCCCCAAACATATCTGGCAGGTCGGCACCCGCCCGCTTTGGGCCTGGCAGATGCTGCACACCAAACGCCGCAGTTTCGGTAACATTGTCGGTCACGCGCAAGGCACGTCCGATCTTTCCTCCCTCGCGGTCTGGACAGCCGAGCAGTTCGATCCGCGCTTGTCATGGGAAGATGTCGCCTGGATCAAAGAGCAGTGGGGCGGCAAGCTTATCCTGAAAGGCATTCTGGATGCCGACGATGCCCGCATGGCAGCCGACACGGGTGCGGATGCAATCATCGTGTCCAACCATGGCGGACGGCAGCTCGACGGCGCGCCCTCCTCGATTTCTGTTTTGCCCGAGATCGTCAAGGCCGTAGGGAACCGCATCGAAGTTCATGTCGATGGTGGCATCCGCTCCGGGCAGGATGTCATGAAGGCTTTGTGTCTTGGAGCTAAGGGCACCTATATCGGCCGCCCGTTTCTTTACGGGCTAGGCGCTTACGGAAAACGCGGAGTCACAATGGCGCTCGACATCATCCGCAAGGAGCTCGACATCACAATGGCTTTGTGCGGCAAGCGCGACATTCGCGAAGCGGGACCGGCACTTCTTCACCATCGCCTGCCGGTGGTTGAAACCGAACCAGAGCGGCCAAGCCGATGAACCCTGCGCGCCGCATGGATATCGAAATCGCGAAAACGCCGGATGGACTGCGCATCTACGCGATCGGCGACGTCCATGGATGCGCGGATCTGCTTGCCGAGCTTCATTCGCGCATCGAGCAGGATATGGCCAAAAACCCGCCGAAAGACTGGCGCATCATTCATCTGGGCGACTTTTGCGACCGGGGCCCGGATACAAAGCGAGTGATGGAAATCCTCGTTTCACGCAGCGCCGACCCGCGTGTGCTGGCGGTTCTGGGCAATCATGACGAAGCCTGGATGGCTTTTCAGAACAAGCCGGACATCAATCTGTTCACGACCCATGGCGGCGAGACAACCACCCGATCTTACGGGGTTTCAGCCGATTTCACGACTGCCGAAACACGCAAGCAAACACGCGATGCGATGGCTGCGGCGGTACCGCAATCCCATTTTGATTATCTGCGCGCGCTTCCGCGCAGCCTTAGCTTCGGGGATTATTTCTTCTGCCATGCGGGTGTGCGACCGGGTGTTCCCCTGGCCATTCAAGATCGCGAAGACCTGATCTGGATCCGGCGGGAATTTCTGGACTGGACGGGCCTTTACGAAAAGGTCGTCATCCATGGACACACGCCGGTCGAGCAACCGGATTACCGGGCGAACCGCGTGAATATCGATACCGGCGCTGTCAAAAGCGGGACGCTAACGGCAATCGTTCTGGAAAACGTGGAGAAGACATTCATGGCCGTCAAGCGATGATCCGCTGCTGACGGCGCATTGGAGTGCCTGAGAACAGATCAGTGGCTGACGCTGACGCCGTAGCCATCGACGACATTCATGTGGACCGACGCATCGGCGCTGTAGATGCCTGCGCCCCACAAAGCGATGCCGGAAATCATGATCATGGAAAGGAATATGGCTCGCACGGGGTTCATCTCTGTTGTTCCGATCCGTCACTATTGTCATGCACCGGTTACCAACCGGTTCACTAGGCAACGTCGACCTCGGCAACGGGTTTCATCCCGTTCTGCATTCGGCCGAACTGATGTAATTTTGCATCACCGCAGCTTGGCACCAGGTGAGCGCGGAGCCTCATAATCGCAAGTTGCGGCGACGAATAGCTCCTGTCGGCAACAGTCCACACACTTCGCCCGACCGTGCCAAAAATGCCACGCAGGCTGCGCGTGCGAGATGGCTGTGGTCACGACAAAGCCGCAAGCCAAACACTCATGCCTCGGCCAACCCACCTTGACCTTGCTTCGGCTTGGCCGCATTCGGATGCCATGCGCGCGAATTACAAAATGCAACGGCTGTTTGTTTCCGATGATCTCGCCCCTGCGGCCAGCATCACTCTGGAAGCCAGCCAAAGTCACTATCTTCTGCATGTTCTGCGTTACACGCCCGGCGCCGAGCTTCTCGTTTTCAACGGGCGCGACGGCGAATGGCTGGCGCGAATGCAGGAAGCTCGCAAGAAAGCCGCAGCACTTGAGATCGTCGAACAAACCCGGCCACAAACGCCACGCCCCGACCTCTTATATTGTTTCGCGCCGATCAAGGTCGGGCGGCTGGATTACCTTGTGCAGAAAGCGGTCGAAATGGGCGCAGGGATTTTGCAGCCGGTGATCACACAACACACGCAGATGCCGCGCATCAATCTCGATCGCTTGCAGGCCAATGTCGTGGAAGCGGCAGAACAATGCGGCATTATTGCCTTGCCCGACATGCGCGAGCCGATCAGATTCGACCGCTTGCTGGAAAACTGGGAGCCTACGCGTCAGCTGATCTTTTGCGACGAAGGTGCCCAATCCAACAATCCGCTCCCCGTGCTCAAGGACATGAAAAAAGCTCCGCTCGCGCTTCTTGTGGGACCCGAAGGCGGTTTTTCGGACGACGAACGGCGTCAGCTGCACGCCCTGCCCTATGTGACGCCGATACCGCTCGGACCGCGAATTCTGCGCGCCGACACCGCAGCCGTGGCGGCGATGGCCGTTATCCAGGCTGCTTGCGGAGATTGGTGAGTTCGGCTGACAAGCGCGTCAAGAGAATTTGCTTGCCCGCAGGGTGCATAATCTGCAAGCAGGCAGTTCAATCCAGGCCAGGTGAACGAAATGGCACGTGACACAACAGATTCCCGGCCGATCGAGGGCATGGATGAACTCGTCGACTATCTCGCAAAGGGCAACAAGCCTCGCGAGCAATGGCGCATCGGCACCGAGCACGAGAAGTTTCCATTCTATATCGATGGCCATTCGCCAGTGCCTTACGGCGGAGAGCGCGGCATCCGCGCCTTGCTGGAAGGCATGCAAAAGACGCTTGGCTGGGACCCGATCATCGACGACGGGCATATTATAGGTCTTGTCGAACCGACCGGTCAGGGTGCGATCAGCCTCGAACCGGGCGGGCAGTTCGAATTGTCGGGCGCGGCGGTGGAAACGCTTCACCAGACCTGCCGCGAAGGCAATGCCCATCTGGCGCAACTGCGCGAGATCGCCGAACCGCTCGGAATTCGCTTCCTGGGCCTGGGCGGCAGTCCGAAATGGACATTGGCGGAAACGCCACGCATGCCGAAATCGCGCTACGACATCATGACCAACTATATGCCCAAGGTCGGCACGCAGGGCCTCGATATGATGTATCGCACCTGCACCATCCAGGTGAATCTCGATTTCTCCTCCGAAGCGGATATGCGCCGCAAGATGCAGGTTTCCTTGAAGCTGCAGCCGCTTTCCACGGCCCTGTTCGCCAATTCGCCGTTTACCGAAGGGCGCCCGAACGGATTGCAAAGCTGGCGCGGCGATATCTGGCGCGACACGGACAATCAGCGCTCGGGCGTCTTGCCGTTCTGCTTTTCGCCGGATTTCGGTTTCGCAGATTATGTCGAATGGGCGCTCGACGTTCCGATGTATTTTGCTATTCGCGAGGGGCATTATCACGATCTGACCCATGTCACCTTCCGCCAGTTCATGGACGGCGCACTGCGAAACGATCTGCCCGATGGAATGCCGACAATGGGCGACTGGGCCAATCACCTTTCAACCCTGTTCCCGGATGTCCGGTTGAAGCGTTTCCTCGAAATGCGCGGCGCCGATGGCGGTCCATGGCGGCGCATATGTGCTCTGCCCGCATTCTGGGTCGGGCTTTTATACGATGACGAGGCGCTGGATGCTGTGGAAAGCCTGACGCGCGACTGGACCCGTGAAGACGTGATCGCGATGCGCGACAGCGTTCCCGCGCAAGGACTTGCCACCACTTTCGGCAACCGCAGCCTGCGCGAAATTGCCCGCGAGGTTCTGACGATCTCCCGCAAGGGCCTCGCCAACCGGGCCCGCTTGAACAGGGACGGTTTCGACGAAACCTCGTTTCTGAGCCCCTTGGACGAGGTGATCGCACGCGGCACCACCAGCGCGGAAGAAATGGTCAAATCCTTTCATATGCGCTGGGGCGGATCGATCGAACCCGTTTTCCAGGAATACGCCTATTGAGGCGGCGGGCGCGCCTGCTGCCCCTTCTCACATGCGAGATTTCGGCCTAGGCTCCTCCCCCAAATGGAGGAAATTGCCATGATGCCTTTGTTCGACATGCTCAACAATGCCGATAACGGCATGGCAATGGATCTGATGGCGCGTCAATACGGATTGACGCAGCAACAGATGCAACTGGCGACGGAAGCGCTGCTTCCTGCTTTCAGCCAGGGTTTGAAGCGCAACGCATCCGACCCTTACGGCATCGGCGCCTTTCTTCAGGCCATGGCATCGGGCGATCATGCTCGCTATTTCGACGATCCGAGCCAGGCTTTCAGCCCGTCCGGCACGCAGGAAGGCAACGACATCCTTGGCCATTTATTCGGCTCCAAGGAACTCAGCCGGGCGGTCGCCGCCCAGGCCGCGCAATCAACCGGCATCGCGCAATCCGTGCTGCAAAAGATGCTTCCAGCCCTTGCAGCGATGATCATGGGCGGCTTGTTCAAGCAATCGACCGGCGGCATGCAGGGTCGGCAAAGCGGGAATGTGATCGGGGATATTCTGGAACAGATGATGCGAGGCGGTCTGGCCGGGTCACGGTCAGCGCCATCGGGCAAACCGGCGGAAGGGTCATCCTTCGACCCGTTCAGCAACCCCTTCGGCAAGGTTTTGAAGGACATGATGGGCGGCGCAAGCTCCGGCGGCGCGGCGAAACCCGGCCAAGGCAACCCGTTGGGAAATACGCCATGGGGCCAGATCCTTGAAACCATGATGGGCGGCGCGAAACAATCAGCCGCGCCCGAACCGCAACCGTCCAAGTCATCCAACCCCGGCGGCCGTGCGCATAATCCTTACGACGATCTGTTCGGCGAAATGTTCGAAACCGGGCGCAAAACGCGTGATGACTATCAGAAAAACACCGAAGCGATTTTCGACAAGTTCCTGAAAGGCATGGAACAGCCCCGCTCCTGAACAGAAAAAGCCCGCTTCCGGACCGAAACGGGCTTTCGGTCTTGCTGCAACTCGTTCAGTGAGCTTGTTCTACCCGGCTTTTGACCAGCAGTGTCAGCTTGACCGTGGGATCGCCGAGCCCGACCGCTTCCTTCAAATCGTAGCGGCGCAAGCCGATATCGTGCAGCTGCTCGTCCGAAAGAGTGGAGATCTGTGCAAAAGCGTTGCGATTTCGAACCCATTTGAACACGCTACGGAGGCGACCGGCCAGACGCACCCAAGTGGCCGGCATTGGCGCGGCGGGCAGCGTGACTGAATGGTCGAGCGTCGACATGGGAGTAATCCTTTTTCAAAATGCGAATGCCACCCCGACTGGAAAATCCGGGGCGAAGCTATTGCGGGGGGTCAAAGTTGACGTTGGGATATGTGCTTGAGCCTGATTGATAATTCCAACGAATGTTTTTAATGGATATCATCAAAGATGCTGATGACATCGCCGGATCTCGCCATGGCTACACCTTTGGATCTCGACCAGTTGCAAACTTTCGTCGCGATTGCCGACAGCGGTAGCTTCACACGGGCGGCTGACGAGGTTCACCGCACCCAGTCGGCTGTTTCCATGCAGATGCGGCGTTTGGAAGATCGCATCGGGCGAAGCTTGTTTGCAAAGGACGGCCGCACCAACCGGTTGACGGAAGATGGCGAGAAATTGCTGGCTTTCGCCCGCCGCATGATCCGGCTCAATCGCGAAACCATGGCGGCATTCGATGACACCAGTCTGGAAGGCCAGATCCGGATCGGGACACCCGATGATTATGCGGACCGCTTTCTGCCCGAAATCATGGCGCGCTTTGCCCGCTCCAATCCGCGTGTCGAGATGTCGGTGATCTGCGAACCCACCGCCAATCTGGTGGAGCTTTTGCGCCGCAACCAGCTCGACATCGCTTTGGTGACGCAAAGTGCCGGCACCGCACAATCGGAGGTTGTGCGACGCGAGCCTCTTTTATGGGTGAGTTCAGCTAATCACGAAATCCACCGCGAACCTGTTTTACCGCTGGCTGTCGGTCGCCCCACCTGCATGTGGCGTCGTGCGGCCTGCGATGCGCTCGACGCGAGCGACCGGGATTATCGCATCCTTTTCACCAGTTGGTCGGCCACCGTGGTGATCGCTGCGGTTTTGTCGGGCCTTGCAATTTCCGTTTTGCCGGAATGTGCGCTGCGACCCGGCATGCGCGTGCTCGGCGAAGCGGATGGTTTCGCGCCGCTCCCCGATATTCGGATCGGCATCATGCGCGGGCAGTTTGCCGGTCCCTCGCCGATCGTCGAAGCGCTCGCACGCCATATCAGCGAAAGCCTCGACAATATTTCCGTCCCCCTTCCGGAAGATCCGGCAGGCTTCGACTTCACCGGTATGAGTTACGGAAAGCGTCCCCGAATGCGCCCGGCAGCGCCCCAATCGCTTCAGGGTTGGTAGAAAGTGATGCCAGACCAATCTACATCCGCGTCGCTGACGAATGCTGCGGAATATTCGGTTTCGGAAATCTCTGGCGCCTTGAAGCGCGCGGTCGAAGATCAATTCGGCCATGTGCGGGTTCGCGGCGAAATTTCCGGTTATCGCGGACCGCATTCTTCAGGTCATGCCTATTTCGCGCTGAAGGATGATCGCGCCAAGCTGGAAGCCGTGGTGTGGAAAGGCACGATGGGGCGGCTTCGCTTCCGGCCCGAGGAAGGCATGGAAGTCATCGCCACCGGCAAGCTGACGACTTATCCCGGTTCGTCGAAATACCAGATCGTGATCGACAATCTCGAACCTGCGGGCGCCGGCGCCTTGATGGCCTTGCTTGAAGAGCGCAAGAAGCGCCTTACCGCCGAAGGCCTGTTCGAACCGCAGACAAAGAAACCCCTGCCCTTCATGCCGCGTGTGATCGGTGTCGTCACTTCCCCGACCGGCGCGGTGATCCGCGATATCTTGCATCGCATTGCCGATCGTTTTCCGTTGCATGTGGTGGTCTGGCCGGTGCGCGTTCAGGGCGAAACGTCGGGCGCGGAAGTGTGCGCGGCAATCGCCGGCTTCAATGCTCTTTCGCCGGATGGCCCCATCCCTCGGCCCGATGTGATCATCGTGGCGCGCGGCGGC
>JAFAGL010000086.1 GCA_023422735.1 Pseudomonadota bacterium | reverse complement strand
TTTTACCATCGACCGCACCGTCATTTGTCACAACCGGAAGGCTTGAAAAACGCCGCAGATCAAAGCGTGCGCGTGGGTGAAGAAATGCCGGTCGTCCTGCCAATGCCAGCTTTTCGACGACGCGTTGCGCCACCGTGCGGCTGCGCAGCGTTTCAATGGCTGATTGAAACGCCCGCAGATCGCTTGCCTGGTTGACCGCCTCCAGATCGCGCACGACGCGCACTTCCGGCGCTGAAATCTCGATCCGCATCGTGGCGCGATAAAGCGGCACCTGCGCCAGATGGATCGCCAACCCCAACAATAGTCCGCCCACAACAAAGCCCGCGATCAACCAGCGATGACGCAGAACCGTCGAACAGAATGCGTGCCAATCGATGCCCGTGGGCTTGTCTGGAAAAGGCGCATGATTGCGCCCGGCGTCGGGAACACGATCCAGTTCGCGGCCCGAAAAATCATCTGGCGCGGCCTGCCGCGAGGACAACTCCAGACAGTCAGACATGGCGGCGGCCTGTTGCGCTCGACGCGACGTTTGCCAAGCCCGTCGCACCTCGAATGACGAAGTGAAGGAAACGCATTCGTTTCCGCATATCCTGGCGATGCGCAGCCAATTCACGACCTCGGAATAAAAACGTTAACTCACTTCTCTCAAGCTTATCTTCAAACTCTTGAAGCCATCTGCAAGTTAATGCAGTTTGCTATATAGCAACTCATTGACAACAATTGTCGATAAAAACTTTATCAACACACATTCTTCTTGATTTCAAAGTCTCTCCAAATCTAAGGAAAGCGAAAGTGGTATCGGAGTTTCTGTAGATCATGTGCGGGATCGTGGGGGCGCATCACTACGGATCGGCACGCGCGGATGATTTCGCAGCGGGGGTCAAAACGGCCTGCGAGCGGATGCGCAATCGCGGTCCCGATCACACAGCAATCTGGACCGATGCCCACAAGCGCGTCGCATTCGGCCATACGCGGCTTGCAATCATCGCGCCCGGACAAAGCGGCGCCCAGCCAATGCTCGATGCCACCGCGCGATATGCGATCACCTTCAATGGGGAGATCTACAATTACCGGACCCTGCGCAGCGAACTGGAACTGCAGGGATACCGGTTCAAAACCCGCTCGGACACAGAAGTGATCCTCAATCTGTTTGCGGCGGAAGGCCCCCATGCCTGTCGCAAACTGCAGGGAATGTACGCCTTCGCCATTTACGATACGGTGGACCGCAGCCTGTTTCTGGCGCGCGATCCCTACGGCATCAAGCCCCTTTACTTCGCGGATCAAGGCAATGTCGTGCGCTTCGCCTCACAGGTGAAGGCGCTTTTGGCACAAGGCGGTTTAGACGACCGACTCGATCCCGCGGGATTGGTGGGCTTCAGCCTGCTGGGCCATGTTCCCGAACCCTTCACAATTTATCGCGGCATCCGCGCCCTTCCCGCAGGACATTATCTCAAGGTTTCGAACGGCAAACTCGGCCATTGTACGCCTTTGGCCTCGATTGGCACTGAATTCGCCACGCCCCAAGTCTACGACGAGCGCGCCGACGAGATTTGTCGCGACGCGCTTCGAGACAGTATCGCACGCCATCTGGAAGCGGATGTCGACACCGGCGTGTTTCTTTCCGGAGGCGTGGATTCCGGCGCAGTGCTGGGCGTCATGCGCGATCATGGCGGCGCGCGGCACATTCCGGCCATCACACTCGCTTTCGACGATCTGGCGGGAACACTTGCCGATGAAGCGCCCTTGGCGTCGATGATGGCGCGCAAATACGGTGCCGATCATACGATCCGCCGCATTAGCAAGGAGGAGCTTCAACTCAGCCTGGAAGCCATCAAGACGGATATGGATCAGCCGACGATCGACGGCGTCAACACCTGGCTGGTCGCCCGCGTGGCGCGCAAGGTCGGCCTCAAGGCGGTGCTGTCGGGGATCGGCGGCGACGAATTGCTCGGCGGCTATTCGACATTTCAATCAATCCCGGCCACGGTGAAAGCGACGCGATGGTCCGCTTCCTTTCCCGGCTTCGGCGCCTTTGCGCGCAAAGTGGGCAGCACAACGCTTCCCTTCTTGGGCCGGACCAATCCCAAAGCGCTTTGCGCATTCGAACTGGGCGGATCTTATCCGGGTGCCTATCTGCTGCGGCGCGGTGTGTTCATGCCGCATGAACTGCCTGCCCTGCTTGGCGCCGATCTCGCACGGGAAGGATTACAACGGCTGAACCCGTTTCATTCGATCGGCAATGCGCTGCGCCCGGACCCTCTTCATTCGCATTTGCGCGTGGCCGCACTCGAAAGTGCAAATTATCTGCGCAACCAGCTTTTACGCGATGCCGATTGGGCGGGCATGGCGCATGGCGTGGAAATCCGGACGCCATTTGTCGATTTCCAGCTTCTGCAGACAATGGCGCCGCATCTGGCCAATTTCAGCAACGGAAAGGGCAAGGCCCTGCTTTCGCGAACCCCTTCGCGCCCGCTGCCCGATCTCGTATTGCAGCGACCGAGATGTGGATTCAGCGTGCCCCTGGCGGCTGCGCTGAACGGGCCGAAACCCCAGTCGAACCGTCTTGTTTCACGCCTGTGGGCTCGACACATCCTGGCTTCCCTGCTCGGCGAGCCGAAGGCCATGGCGGCATGAACGCACAGCCCGTCCTGCCGATCACGGTGATCGTTCTCACCCGCAACGAAGCCTTGCATATCCGCCGCTGCCTGGAACGCATCAACCCATATGTTGAGCGCGTGGTGGTGGTGGACAGTTTCTCCAGCGATGAAACGACGGCAATCGCGCGCGCTTTTGGGGCCGATGTGCATCAGCGACGCTGGCTGAATTATGCCGAGCAGTTTCAATGGGCGCTCGATCATGCCGACATTCAGACGCCCTGGGTCCTACGGCTTGATGCCGATGAATATCTGGAACCGGACCTGATAAGGGAGCTGTTTGCGCGATTGGGAAATGTGGGTTCCGATGTCACTGGCATCAGCTTGCGCCGCAAGGTCTTTTTTCGCGGCCGCTGGATCCGTTACGGCGGATATTATCCCACCGTTCTTTTGCGGCTCTGGAGACATGGCGCAGGGCGCATCGAAAACCGCTGGATGGACGAGCACATCGTGCTGGAACGTGGCCGCAGCATCACCTTTGCGCATGATTTCGTGGATGAGAACCTGAACGACATTTCCTGGTGGACCGACAAGCATAACGGGTATGCAACCCGCCAGATGATCGATTTCGTCGCACAGGAACGCAATCTGTTGCCGGTCGATGAGAGTTTGGCGAGTGGTCAAAGCGGTCAGGCACAGTTCAAGCGCATCCTGAAAACCAGGCTATTTGCTCGGATGCCGCTTTATCTACGCGGCACCGTGTATTTCCTGGTCCGATATTTCCTTTTACTCGGCTTCCTTGACGGGCGGCAGGGCTTCCTTTTCCACTTTCTTCAAGGCTATTGGAACTGGATGCTTGTTGACGCCAAGATCGACGAAGCCCGGCAATATATCGACCGCCATGGGCTGGATGCCTTCAAACTGCACCTGACTGAACGCTGGGGCTACCGTTTGTGACTTTTCCTGATATCGTACGGACCAAATCCGGACCCTTGCATCGTATTCTCAAGCGCGCGACGCAAAACGTCGTCATGCGACGCCGTTTGCCGTCCGAGTTCGGAAATCGCCAGATCTATCTTTCGCTCCGCGATAGTCTGCGCCCGCTTTCTTCCACCGCAAAACCCATTGAGCCCGGTTCGCTGGATCACGCCCGCCGATTCGTGAAACCGGGCATGGTTGTCTGGGATGTCGGCGCGAATTTGGGTGCTTTTACCTTTTCCGCCGGTCACATGGTGGAAGAGGCTGGTGAGATCGTCGCGATTGAGCCCAATGCTTTCAAGCAAAGCCTTCTTCGCCGCACCCACAAAGCCAATCCCGACCTGCCGGTCTCGCTGGTCGAGGCAGAGATTTCCGACCAAACCAACATGGCGGAGCGCTATCGTGCAGCGCGCCAAAGCGCCGTCCGACATCCACATCAAGCCGTGCATGATGTACAGGCTGACAAAACCTGCACGGGGATGGTCACCCTGTCGCTCGATTGGCTGGCCGAACGACGTGCGGCCCCCGATCTCATCAGGTGCCATGCCAAAACCTCGGAAAGCAGCATACTTTTTGGCGCACAAACACTTTTGCGCGAAAAACGTCCGCTGCTGATCATGCAAGTGCTTCCCGAAAACGGCGGCGACTGCACGCAGGTTCTGCACGGATATGATTATACGTTGTTCCGTGCTGACGAGCCGATCAAAGCTGGTCGTGAACTGAAGCGTGTCGGGCATGCCGGGGAGATTGTGGCCGTACCTGTCGAACAGGTCGCTGCGTGGTACGAAACCTGATGCCCACGCGTCCTAGAATTCTGTGCGTCATCGGGTCATTCTGGCCAGGAAACGATGCCTCAGGGCCCAATCAAAGCTTCAAAGCCCTCACCAAAGCTCTGGAAGATCAATTCGAGTTTCATCTCCTCGCGCGGGCCACGCCTAGTTCGACGCATGAAAGCAGCACGGTCCCGAACCCGGATTTCGTCGCGCATTACCTTTCGGGCGGCCAAATTCTGCCTCGACATCTGCTGAAAGCCATCCGGGACTGCGCACCCGATCTCATCTGGCTGAACGGCTTCTTTGATCGTGAATTCACCATTCCGATTCTTATTGCCAAAAGGCTCGGCCTGTTATCCGGCAAACGCTTCTTGCTGTCCCCGCGCGGCGAGTTCGGCGCAGCCGCGATGCGTTTGAAATCAACGCGAAAGCGAAGCTATCTGCGGTTTGTCCAAGCTGCTGGACTGCTCCGCGATGTTACCTTGCACGCGACCAGCCAAGCAGAAGCACAAATGATCGAGACGGTTTTGCCGAAGCAAAATGTCGAGATCGCGCCGAATATCCGTGCGCCGTTGAATCCGCTGCCGCATCAGCCTTCTGAGACTTTGCGATTGGTGTTTCTTGGTCGCATCGCGCCGATCAAGAACCTCGCTTTCGCCTTGCGTGTTTTGCAAGACGTTTCGACCCCTGTTCAGTTCGACATTTATGGACCCGTGGAAGATGGCGACCATTGGCGCATGTGCCTCGCCATGGCTGAAGAACTGCCGCCGCATATCGGCGTCACGCATCACGGCACTTATGCCAGTTCCGCGCTTCCCGGTATTCTCGCGAATGCCGACCTCCTGTTTTTGCCGAGCGCGGGAGAGAATTTCGGCCATGCGATCTTCGAAGCGCTGAGTTGTGGTGTCCCCGCTCTGCTTTCGGACCGCACCCCATGGCGCGACCTGACAGCCGACAAAGCCGGCTGGGACCTGCCTTTGCATACGCCGCAAGATTTTGCTGCAAGGATCGATGGTTTTGCGGCATTGACTGAAGACGAGCGCGCTTCCTGGCGCGCGGGCGCACGCCACCGCGCCGAGCAACTGTTCGCGCAAAGTGACGCGGTCGCCGGAACCAGCCAGCTTTTGAAGGTCCTTGCCGCATGAGCAGGCATCGGCTGGCGATCGTCGTGTCGCATCCGATCCAGCACTTCGTCCCGCTATATCGCGCATTGGCGCTGCGCGCCGATCTCGATCTCAAGGTGTTTTTCGCAAGCCGGATCGGAATAGATCCAAGCTTCGACGCCGAGATGAACACAAGTTTTGCCTGGGCAGGCGATCTTCTGGAAGGTTATGATCACCGTTTCCTGGAGGAAGCCGATTCTATCGAAGCCGTTTCCTTTCGCGCAATCAACAATCCAAGTCTCGGCTCTGCCTTGCGCGAATTCTCGCCATCGGTGGTGCTGGTTTACGGATACGCGCAACTGACCGCCCTTCGCGCCATTGGTTGGGCACGGATGAACCGGGTGCCTGTGATCATGGCGGGCGATGGTGATGCCCAGCCCTATCAGGACAATGCAAGATCGCGCCTCCGCAGTCTGGCGGTTGGCTTTGTGATGCGCCAGGTTTCAGCGGTTTTGACGGTCGGCGATCAGAACGAAATCTTCTGGTCGCGACTCGGCGTTTCCGAGCATAAGCAATTTCGCAGCCCCTTTCCGATCGACGAGACGGTTTACCGTCATGCCCGTCAGAATCGGGCAGCCATGCGCATGGCCATTCGCCGACGCTTCGATATTCCCGATGAGGCTTTCATTGCGCTTTTCGTTGGAAAACTGAGTGAAAGAAAGCGCCCGGCCGATCTGCTCGCTGCTGCCGCGAAGGTGAAAGCGGATCAGCCGCTGCATGTGCTGTTTTGCGGCAACGGTCCGATACTTGACGACTTACAGGAGAAAGCACGTGAAACCGGCGTAACGGCGCATTTTGCCGGCTTCGTGAATCTCGACCGGTTGCCTTTGTTTTATTGCGCAGCCGATACACTCGTGATCGGTTCCGAGCATGATCCGCATCCCCTTGTCGGCTCCGAAGCCTGCGCGATCGGCTTGCCATTGATTGTCAGCGATCGTGTGGGGTTGATCGGCAAAACGGATATTGCCCGGCCAGACGTCAATGCGCGCATCTATCCATGCGGTGATGTCGACGGATTGGTTCAGGCGCTTCAGGCGTTGATCGGCGATCCGAAACTGCGGGACCGCATGGCTGCCGCATCGCTTCGTATTTTCGAAGACAGTGCGATGCGACACAGCATCAACGGGCTGATGCGCGCGCTCGACCATGTTGGAAAACGCGGTTCAACCGTCAGGCCGCGTGTGGCGGCATGACAGTTGCACGCATTCGTCACGTCCAGGCTTTGAAGGTTGCGCACGGCGCTCAACACGCCGCGCGCGCGATTGATCCCAAATCAGGACAGCGCTGCACCGAGCGCCGCCAAAACCCGCCAGTCGGTGCCATCCGAACATACAAGCGTCGGACCATCGGCTGCGTCGACCACATAAGCGAGCGCGCCCGCACCTGCTCCATTCGGCGAAGGAAGCGCGCCCTTCGGGTAGGCCTTCAAGCGCACCGGGCCATCGACAACCAGCTTTGCACCCGTGGGATAGGATGCGCCCGCGCCGATGCCGACATTGCCCTGGTAAAGATGCAGCCCGGCCCCGTAGCTCGCAGTCTTGTCGCGAAACATGCAGCTTGCGGAATAATCGACGGTCACGACGCCGGCGTGGTCGACGCCATATTCGACCGAGCGCCGGGTGCGCGCGTTCATAACGATGCCGGTGACCGTCGCCGGCAGAGCCGCACTGGTTTTGAAATGTGTGGCGTCGACCACATCGATGATCCGTGTGCTGGCCGGCACGTTTTCACCCCGGATGAAGCGCCCGATCTGGCTTTCGGAAATGGCGTTTGGCGCGGCCTGCACGATCGTCGTTCCGTCGGCCGTCACCGAAATCTCCGTGCTTTCACTTTGCGTCGTCCCGCAGGAAAGCGCGAAGGTGGCCGCCACGCCGGTTGGCGCTTCGGCCGAAAGCACATCGGTATTATAGCCACGCGTGCGGGCGCGCAGGCCAGCGGCGTTCTTGGAGCCGGCAGACAGCGCTTGCGTGACGGGCTGCGACAGCACCAGATTGTCGGCGTCATCGACATAAGGCAAGGCAATGGTGGAAACATTGGCTGCATTGCGCTGGCGATGCGGCGGCACATTGTTGGCCAGATAGGTCGTGATCAGACCGTCATAAACCAAGGCTGCATTGGTTTCGAAATTGAGGTCGATCTTGGAGCGATGGCTGTTGTCTTGCACAAGCAGCATCGATTGCGCGAGCGTGACATTGCCATAGCTGCCGTCATGCGCGCCCACCCATGCAATCGGCCGCCTTACGCCGTTTTGCTTGTCGACCACATGCAAGAATACCTCTGTCCACGGACTTGGCTGCTGGGGATTGGAATAGAACTTCGATTCCATGTGCCAGGCGGCATATTGGCGTGTGGGATCCGCAGGCAGGCCGACGCCGGCCATATTGATGCCGCTGGCCCAGACATCATCGATATAATTCGGCTCGTGCGCGGGCCCGTTGGTCCAGGCAGCAGCCTGGTAATAGCTGCTCAATTTGTAGCCACCGGTCCCTGCAACAGCGCTCGGATCGTTGCGATAAACCAGTCCGGCATTGCTGAGGATCTGATTGATAGGACCGGCAATCTCACCGCTCCCGGTGCCGCCGCCGCCGCCGGTGCCTGTATTGGGCAGTTCCTGCCATTCGCCATCACGGCGCACCAGCAGGCGGCTGTCATCGATCACCCAAACGAGCCAACCCTCCCTCGGCATATAGAAATCCCATGCGCCATCCTGCCAGGCCGCCAGCTGACCGGCCCTGTTCGACCAAGCGCCGGTCGCGCCCCCCGGCACGAGATAGCGGTCGCCATCTTCAGCCTGCGTCGGCGGCGTGGTCAGGTCTCGGTCGAGCACGGCGATCTGGGTCAAGGCATCCAGTGCCCGGATCGCTTCATTATGCGTGACATGCTTTTGTGCCTGCGAGGGCATGATGTAGGGAAGAAGAAGGTTTGGCGAGATTTCGGTCATGCGCAAGGTTCCTGCAGCTTGGAAAGGTCGCATGATGTGAGCGCGCGAAAGGGGGTGGACCGGATTGGCCCGTTTTCGCTTGTTTCCGGGCTTGGCGAATTTTTCCATCCACCTGCCGCCCAACAGATGATGAGCGGCATCAGTTCGCGTGAAGTCCGATTCGCATTGCGCAGGCAGCTATCCGGGGCGGCAGCGCGATGACGGTTTCTTTGCCAGGTGGCTTGAAAAACTGCGCCCCAGTGGATGTCTCATCCTGGGAACTCGGCTTTCTTTGCGCGCTTGTCGGCTATCTCCTGTTCGCAATGCTTTTCGATGAAGCCGGAGCTTTCTTGGCTATCAATTTCGTGGGGCCGATCAGCCTGGGCGCAATCC
>JAFAGL010000244.1 GCA_023422735.1 Pseudomonadota bacterium | reverse complement strand
CGAGTATCCAGTTCGCCTTGATACCTTCAATCGTTGTGCGGAGAAACTCGAAGCGGCCGAAATCGAGATCAAGTTCCTTGCGCTCGACGATTGTCCATGTGCCCATCGCGTAAGCGCCGAGAATGATCAGCGTGGCGATCACCGCAATCATGTTCCAGCGGGATTGCGTGCGAATAAACACGATTGAGCAGATAACCGCGGCCGCGCCGATCAGGGCGCCAGCTCGAGAGCCTGCGGCCAATATGATCAGCAAAGTCACGACGATCGCTGGGCCGGCCCAATAGGATCGATCTCGAAAAGTCGCGAAGTAAACCAGAAACGGTAACGCCAGATATAGCAACGAAGCCATGTGGTTGCGGTTGGCAAACAGACCGGAATAAATCGTATAGGGGAACACGGCGTCGATAATGGGTCGCCCGGAAGCGGAATATTGCACCAGCGCTACGGCGGCATTGCATGCCACCCCGATCAGGATGAAGGGCAGCAAGGCGTGGACCTGTCTCCCCGGCATGCGTGACACAGCCAGAAAAAACAGGCTCAGCACGGTCACATAAAGCGTGCTTTGCAGCGTAGTTGCGACACTGCCAGTCAAGCTTAACCAACTGACATCCGCGCCGAATGGCTGTTGGAAAACTTCGGGCCGGAGCGCATCGACCAGGCCTGCGGGTAAAACAATCAACTGCATCGCAGGCGCAAGCATTATCAAGCAAACAATAAGACTGGCACTGCGATTGATCGGCGTATTCTGGGATTTCGCCAACACGGGCGCTGCGGCCAAAAGGAGCACGATCTGGACGACGGAGTCTGTCCAAAGTCCAGCCTCTGTGCCGCCGCCAAGCAACATCGCCACCAGAATGGCGCAACCGATCAGATATTTGTGGAGGCTATCACTGCTCGATTGGGTCATTCGTGCGCTCGATAGAAATCTGGTGGAACGTCGCGCGGCCTGAATAGCGGTAAAGCCAACTATCGATGATCAGTCCCGATCTGAGCTCGACTGATTGAGCAGCACAGCCTTCGGGAATGCTAAACTCCACATTCTCAGTTTGATTGCGATATGTTCCTTCGGCGACATCCAGCCGGGCAATCTCTTTGGAGGGTTTCAGGCAGCGCAAGCGCCAATAAAGTCCTCGCGGTATGCGCAGGGAAGCGGCGGAAGTTTCCAATTTCAGACGATAATATCCGGGCTCAAGCAGGAGTGTTTGCCTCAGCGAAATGCTTCGCGCTGGCTTGTCCAGAAATCGGACCGTCATGCCGTCCTGCGGGGGCGTATCGGATGCCTGGAGGTAGGCTTCCGCCGTATTTCGTGAGACCCAGTCGAACGGAAGAGAAGATTGCGTTGGCTTGAACCGACTGTTGAAGATCAAACCCACTAATGGCCAGCTCTCATCTGGAAGCATGAACAGAAAGAGATTGCGCGCCGTGGCAAAGTCTTCGTTGCGCAGCAGGCCACTAACGACGGTCCTGATTTCGCCGTCTCGAGGTGGATTTGCACTGGCGCCCAGATCCAGCAGCAACCGATTGGCCAAGGCGAGCCCTTCTCCATCCGTTGCCAGTGATCTGATCAAAGCGGAGCGCCATGGCGGATCGACTGCAATGGCTTGCAAAAGTTGCGCATATCCGGAGGCATCTTGCGACAGCGAAACCATGAGAGAGGAGATGTCCTTCGATCCGCCCCATCGCCGCAGGTAGAGATCGAGATATTGAACCGCTTCCGCGTTCTGGCCCTGTTCCAGCGAAGCAAGCATCAGCTTTGTCAGCGCGAGCTTTTCCGTCTGCGAGATGCCATGCGCAGACAGAAACAAATTCTTGGCGGCCGACTTGTCGTTACGCCGCAGGTCAATTTCTCCGAGTAGCGAGCGGAGCCGCGCGTCAACCGGCTCGCGACCTATCGCCGTGCTTAGCTGCCTCGCCAGTCGATTCAGCGATGCCTCATCGTTCCGCTGGGCGTTGAGCGCATTGGTCACGTCGTCGACGGTGGCATCGACATCAAACGGATTCAGACGCAGCGCGGTGGGCGCATCAGCTTTGAGAAGCTTGCCCAGCGCGACCAGTGAAACGATCGACAGCAGCGCGAATGCGACCACGTAGACGACCAGCCATCGATTGCGTTCCAGAAAGGTCGGCTGCGTTGTTATGGTCATCCGGTCCCTCAATTCGGGCAGTATCGCCACCATATGTGTAATACTGGTAGTTCATATAGCTGTAGGCATATTTATAATCGTATTTGCCGACAGTGAACTTCGACATCGCCGCCCCGATCACATGCGCGCCGGAGGCCCGCAGGCGCTTCAAAGCGAGAGATGCTGACTTGCGTGTCACCTGATTGGTGGAAACGATAAGCAGTGTGCCGCGTGCAAGGCGGCCGAGTATCGGAGCGTCCGACAGGCCGATAACCGGAGGCGAATCGATCAATACGAGGTCGAAGCGTTCTGCCAGATGCCCAATCAAAAGAGCCATGCGCTGGGATGAAAGGAGGTCGGCCGGATTGGGAGGAATCGTGCCTGACGTGATCGTCCAGACATTGTCGGCACTGGTCCGACGAATGATCTGCGGCATTTTTTCCTTCGCCACAGTATTGGTCAGAATGTTGCTCAGGCCCACCGTATTGTCGAGATCGAACTGACGGTGGATGGAAGGCTTGCGCAAGTCTGCATCCACAACCACGACCTTTGACCCGAGCACACCGAAGTCGCGAGCCAGTTTTTGCACGGTCGTCGATTTGCCCTCGGAAGGCTCGGCGGAAGTGACCATCAACACTTTCGGGGCGCCGTCCGAGCCCGAAAACTGAATGGCGGTACGAAGGCTTCGGTAGGCTTCGGACATCGCGGATGTCGGATCCGCGATGCTGGCTGCCATTTCGGTGGCCTTCACTTGGGGAAGGATGCCCATGACCGGCAGAGCGAGCTCGGTTTCGATCTGCTCAGGGTTGAGGAAAGTATTGTTCAACAACTCGAGAATGTAGATCAGAGCCGCGGCAATGGCAGCCGATAAAGCGAGCGCCAGTGCAAGGTTGATGGGAAGACGAGGCCAGACTGGAAAACGCGGTAACGGCGCCAGATCGACGATCGACGCATTTTGTTGGCGCAGCTCGGTAGCGACGCCCACATCATTGAGCTTGCCGATCAGGCTCTCATACTGGCTGCGGTTGGAGTCGACCTCACGCTTCAGGATCGTGTACTGGATGTTCTTATCCTGATAGGCAACCTGCTCGACCTGAAGTTCGGCCAGCTTCTGCCTCAAATCGGCTTCCCGGTTGGTCGCTTCCTGCAACTTCAAGCGGATGCCGTCCGTGATGATCCGAACGCCGTCTTCATACTGCTTCCGAAGTTCGGAAATCTGTGCCTGCAGCTGCTGCATCTCCGGGAAGCCGGGCTTGAAGGTGCTCAGCTTCTGCTGATATTCCGCCGACCTTGCGGCGATATTCGTGCGCAGAGTTTGCAGACCCTCGCTGCTTAACACCTGCTCGAGGCTGCCACCCCGGCCTTCTTCAATTTGCTGGACCAGACGCTGATAATTCAAGCGCTCTTCCACTGCCTTCGACTGGGCGGTGTTGATCGACTGGATACTGGCCTCGATCAGGTTTTGATCGCTGCCAGTCATCGTGATGCCGGCTTCCTTGGCATAGGCGACCAGCGCTTCTTCCGAAGACTGGAGCCTTTCCTTGACCTGCAGAACCTGATCCTGGATGAACTGGCGCGCCAGTTCAGACGTTTCACCGGTCTGGTCGACACGTGAATCGATATAGGCCTGCGCAACGCGATTGGCGATTTCCTGCGCGGTGGCCGCATCTTGATCGCGGTAGGCGATGGTCAAAAGACTTGTATTCGCAAGCAGATCAACCGACAGGTTACCCATAACCCGCCGGACCGCGATGTCTTCCCGTTGTTCGGGCGAATAATCCGCCAGGTTTTCAGAAGACTGAAACCCGAACGCTCGCCGAAAGATGTTGCCCAATGCAAAATCCGGGGCAGGGAAGAGAAACGCGGCCTGTTCAGACAAGCCAAGGCTCAAGACCACGCGTTGCGCAAGCGCCCGACTCTTCAACCGCTCGCGGGCCGTCAAAAAGGCCCGGACATCAGCACCTTCATTGACCATCTGCAGGTCCTGAACCACCCGGGCAGACGCTGTTTCGACCTCCAGTCGAGCCGATGCCTCATATTTGGGCGTTTGCATCATGGTGATCGCGAACCCGATAACGAGACCCACAGCCAGGATTGCCGCAATCAGCCACCGATATTGGAGCGCGTAGAATATCAGTTGCAGAGGGTTGAAGCTGTCGCGCTCATCCACTTCAGGGTAACGGATGTAGCCGCCGGGATCGTAAGGCGGAATATCCTGACGCAAAAGATGGCCCGATCCGCCGTGACCGGCAGGCGCTGGTGGATAAACAGGGCGATCAAGCATGATGAGAAAACTCGATTCGTACGGCTAGAAGGCGACGCCAACACGGGCGGCGGAACTTGCCACTCCCAGTGCTTCCTTGAGATTCTGGAGAGCAACGCGACTTGAAGACGAGAAGATCACGACGACATCGCCGCCATAGATGCGAGGGTTAGCCCGTTTCCCGGAGCGAATGGCGGTGACGTCGTACTGCGCAACCAGTCGTTGGCCACTGATCTGCCGAAATACATAGATCTTGCTGGTATCGGCGATCTTGCTGAAACCGCCGGCAAGCGCGATCGCATCAATAAGCGAGGCCGTGGGAGGCAGCGGATAAACACCAGCTTTGTTGACCTCGCCATCAATTGTGACGCGGCGGGCTGCTGATTCCTTGACGGAAACGCCGACTTGCGGATTCTGCAGATATTTGGCCGCATATGCGCGGGTAATATCCTGCTCGAGTTGCCGCACCGGCTTTCCTGCTGCTGCCATATTTCCGATCAGCGGAAGATTGATGTTGCCGCTGGGATCGACTTGAACGACGCGCGACAGATCCGGCACCTGGAAGACGAAAACCTCCAGCGTGTCCGATGCGGCGATCGGCACCTCGGTTCCCCCTGCCGTCTCAGGTGGAGCTGGCAAATCCGAAACCTGACGCAGTTGTGCATCGCCCGCCAATCCTCCAGCGGCAAAGTTCGCTGTGCCGGCGGCCTGGTTCGTCATTCCCATATCGCCAGGGGAGGATGTGTTGCAGGCGCTTAAAGCCAGTAAAGCGAAAACGGTGGTTGCGATCAGTCCGAGGTTCACACGGGTCATGGTCGAGATCCCTTGAAAGCACGCCGGAGTTTGTTCATCACGCCATCCCGCTGCGCCGCCGGTGCGGAGGCGGGTGGCTCCACCTGCTTACCAGCAATCAAGACATCCGCATCTTGCAATATGCGGGCGGGCGTCTCGACGAACATATTGCGGGCCAGGTCTGATCCGACTTTGTCGGAAACAAAAGCGAAAGCTTCCTTCATGGAAGGAGGACGACTGGAAATATTGTGGCCGTCGCTTGCCACGAAATCGATACGGCCCTCTTCGAGCATCCGATGGGACAAGGCCTTCGCTTTACTACCAAACCTGCCTGTCAGGGCACCCGCCGTAATTTGCATCAGCGCTCCCTCCCGTCCGGCCCGCGCGATCAGGTCGTAGTGATTGTTGACCCACGTTAACCGCTCAGGATGCGTAATGATCGGAATGTAACCCGAAGCGATCAGCTGTTCAATAAAGCCAATCAGATTCGGCGGAACTATATGGTGCGGCGGCTCGAGCAAAAAGTAGCGAGAGCCGTTGAGGGTCGGGATCGTTTTTGCCTGAAGTTTCTGGAGAAGATCCGCGGCGATATGAACATCCGCTCCCACAACGAGCTGTAGATGGATAGATTCTTGCTTGAGGAAAGCCTGCAGCTCTTGCACGCGACGTGCAATCCCGGCAGCGTCATTGTCGTAGAGACCCGGCAGAATATGGGGAGTACAGGCGAGTATGCGCGTACCATCAGCAACAGCCAATCTCGCCATTGCCGCCGCAACTGCCAGATCGGGCGCGCCGTCATCGCAACCCGGCAGAATGTGAGAATGTAGATCTATCAAGAAACCCCGCCAACCCTGTTATTGACGGAGTTGGAGTGAGGTGGAGGGTCGTTTAGCGACCCAAGCACCCTATCACTGACTAACCGGACTATCGTTGTTAGCCGTTTCAGAAATGACGGCGGTTAAACCGATCAGACTCAAAGTAGCAACAGGAACGATGACGCCTGCAGCAACGCCGCCTGCTCCCGCAACGCCGCCTGCTCCGGCACCAGGTGCAGCAGCACCACGCGGCGCGTTGGTAGCGACCTGGCCGGTTGCAGCAACGCCTGGCATCGGGGAAACCGACACGCACAGCTTGTCGCCCTGACGCTCAAATCGGAGCTCCTGCTCACTGGCCAACGCGACCTGGCAATCGCCTGCGCGCACAACAGCGCTACTTTCTACGCTTGTCGCGATGCGATCAGACGCGGCGATCGACAATCCTGCTTCCGCCTGGCGAGGCCCAGCCTGACCTAGAACGATCACGCGCCCCTTGGCAGCGTCGATCTGGCCCATGGCAGCGGGCGTTCCGCCGCGCACAACGCATCCGCATTCCGCGTCCTTGGCGAACGTCACGCCGGAAACGCCCGTAATCATGATCGCAGCTAAGGCGCCGGCGGCGATAAACCGGTAAGTCATGGCGTCAACTTCCTCTCACTAGTCTGGATGGCTGCATACCGCAGTTGCGGTAGCGTTGTCTATAGATGGTTTGCTCTACCCTTGCCGCGGTTCGTTAAAAGGTGCTGTTAGTAGGGAGGTCTGCTAATAACATTACAAAATATCAACGGACGTTCTTACGGCAGTCCAGATGCTTCGCGTTTGGGCGTTCCGCACTTTCAAATAGACCACGTTCAGTGACATCGCAAGCCGTCAAAAAGGTAAGCAAATACCAGAGTTTTTGGTCAATCTTTCGAGTTCCCGCCGTTGTTCAATTGCGGAAGATAATCTAATAAAAATAGCGAAAGCTTTCTGGAAATCCAAATAGCCAACTTTTGTAAGGAACGTAGCATTGGTTGAAATGCCGCGACGTCGTCGTCCAAACCAGAAGAATTAGAAGCAGGCCCAGATAGGGTGCAGCCGTCAGAAGGCGTTTCAGGTGCCCGCCTGTGAGGTAGGGAATACGCGCAAAAATCATCGCCTGCATAGGAATGAAGTAGTAGCCAATGCGGTCGGCGATAATCGTCGAGATTGCTACGAGTGGCAAGGTGCCAAGCATCATCATGCTGCCGAGGCTCGCAAGCTTGTAGTCGCGTGGAAAGCGTTGCCGCCATTCGTTGCGAAGCAACAACACGAAAAGCAAGCCGGACAGGAAGAGAACACCGGCGCGATACACGGCGCCGAACGCGTCGCGCCCTGTGTCGACATATCGGTCGATCGCAAGATCGGCATTCCCCGCCGACGCCACGAGAAAGGCTCCGGGAAGCGCGAGAAGACACGCCAAAGCCAAACGTTTCCTGGTGTAAGCCCCATTCACCAGAGGCGCGAGGAGAAGGAAGACGGCTGCGCTGGAGTGAAACCCACTTGCCAGGAGAATCCAAAAAACAAATCGAAAAAGCCGGCGATCAAGAAAGCTTGTCAAGGCGATGCAGACGATGCCAATAGCAATTCCCTGACGCAATGCTGACATCGGTATGTTGATGATTAAAACCGGAAACAGCAGGATAAGAAACGCCAGCAGGTCTGGCTGCCGCCGCGCGAAAAAATGGACGCCTGTAAAGAAAATGAGTGCCGAGAATACATTCAGCCACGGGTAAGGAAGGTTCATCCACTGCGTGAACCGAACAAGCATCCACCACACAGGCTCCCGTCGCTCAAGCGCCGTTAAAAGATCGCCCCCGCGCATCGACTCAAATTGGATATAATAACCGCCCCAATCGCACCCGACTTCGAAACGATAGGCGACGAATATAAAGAGGGTGGTGAGAACGATCCAATACCAGAATGCGCGGGTCGAAATCCGTCGTGCAGTCAATCTCAAGAATATGAGAATATTGAAAAGCGAAAGATAGATCATTGACGAGCGGCGCTGGCGACATCAACGAGCATCTGAGCGACCTTTGGCCCCCAAACCTGTAAGGAATAGCGCTTCTCCACTTTGCACCGACCGGCCGCCCCCATGGTCTGACGAAGGGCGGCATCGCCTAGCAATGCATTCAACGCTTGTTTCCATTCTGCGTCGGTACTGGCCAGAAAGCCATTAATGCCATGCTCGACGATATCGCTGTTGACGCCGACCGGGGATGCGATGATGGGTAACCCGCAAGCCATATATTGAATCAGCTTGTAACCACATTTTCCGCGTGCCCACGGCGTATCGGGCAAGGGCATGATGCCGATATCCATGCCTTGGATCAGGGAGACTTCCGTGTCTTCTGACCATTCAAGAAATTCCACGTCGTTGGATGGCGGGTTGTGTCGCCCTGCACCCACTGCCCGAAACATTGCCTGATGCGCAGCTCCCGAGCTGCGCATCAGGTCAAGCATAGGTTGCCCGAACTTCGCCCAAGTCTCCGGCGTGCCGATCCAGCCGACACGCGGGCGATCTGGAACAAAGCTCGTGGATTTTACCTGATAGGCGTTAATGTCCACGACGGTTGGCACGATCTCCACTCGCGCGGCCCCTGCCTCTTTTGCCCTATCGCCCAAATAGTCGTTGCCCGCAGTGACTAAGGC
>JAFAGL010000118.1 GCA_023422735.1 Pseudomonadota bacterium | reverse complement strand
GGCGCGATCACCGAAAGCGACGTTTCGCTCGCCGAAACCTCGAATGCTGTGATTATAGGCTTCAACGTGCGTGCCAATAAGCAGGCTCGCACCGCTGCCGATCAGGCCGGTATCGAAGTCCGCTATTACAACATCATCTACAATCTCGTGGATGACGTTAAGCAGGCGATGTCGGGCCTCCTGTCGCCAGAGCGTCGCGAAACCTTCCTCGGCAATGCCGAGATCCTCGAGGTGTTCCACATCACGAAGGTCGGCAAGGTCGCTGGTTGCCGCGTCACCGAAGGCAAGGTCGAGCGTGGTGCGGGCGTACGCCTGATCCGCGACAACGTGGTGATCCACGAAGGCACCTTGAAGACGCTCAAGCGCTTCAAGGACGAAGTGCCCGAAGTGCCGGTTGGCCAGGAATGCGGTATGGCGTTCCAGAACTACGAAGACATTCGCCAGGGCGATGTCATTGAGTGCTTCCGTGTCGAGATGGTGACCCGCTCGCTCTAAGGAGCACTGGCACATGACAGGCAGCGTCCCCCGAGTCTGGAAAACAGGCGAGGGACGCGGCTTTGTCTAAACCTTTACGCCGGATGTCGAAGATCATCTGGCGGGGCCATATGGGCGCGAGCTTGTCCTGCCGTTAGGGCGCTTTGCCGGGTTTGTCGTGCTGGCAAGCTTGTTTTTCGGCCTTCTTTTTGCGCATTCCTACTGGATGGCCGGCAATCTGCCGATGGTTGGTCTCATCGTCATCATGGCTTTCCTCGCCGGTCACCCGATCGCAAAACTTACCTATCGCTTCTTCAAGGCGCTTTTTCACGCAGGCCGAACGTTTGAATCTGAATGAAGCCCTGCTGGAATGGTCCGGCGACAAGCCGATCTCGCCACCGGTCCGGGCAGGGCGCCAACATGTGTTTTTCTCCCGGCCTGCCGAGGCTCCATGAATGCAGAACTCAAATACAGGCTGACGGTCGAAGACTATGCGGCATTGGTAAATGCGCGCGGTCTGCGCCGTTATTTGGGGCAGCCCCCCGCCTTGCTCTGGTATCTGCTGGCTTGCATCAATCTTGGCGTGGTCGTGGCTTTCGTCGTGCTGGGAAATTCAACGGGCCGTCATCTTTGGATACCCGGCGCCATTTCGCTTTTCTGCTTCGCGGCGCCCAGCCTGTACTGGCTGATGCTGCGCCGCGAATTCGCGCTTCAGAAGCTTGGCCAGTCAGAGATATTTCTCACGCTGGGCGAAGCAGCCCTCATCGTGAAGCAGGACGAGATGGTGTCCGAGATCGGTTTCAATGCGATCACGCGTTTCGACGATCGCGGCGAACACGTTCTGCTTTGGCTGCATGGAAGGCAGGCCATCATCCTTCCGAAGAAAGTGCTGTCCGATGCAACGGCAGATTTGCTGCGCAAACGGATAGCGCAAGCGCATAACGAGCGATCATGACGAGCAGGCCTGATATGGAAAAGCCGGTATCGGAGCAGGCAAGTGGAGCGCCGCAGGCGCTGCATTATACGCTGACGCGAGATGATCTTTATGTCTGCGCTTTTAGAACCGGGCGATTGGATTGGCCCACCAAGGCGGCTGTCACAGGGCTTTTCGCGGTCGCCGGATTGGCAGTAGCAGCGCTGCCCCAAGATTTTGCTCCTCTTCTTTGGTGGGTTCTTGCTGGCTCTATCCTGCTTGCGACGGCACTTGCATCCATCCTTTATTCAACATTCGCTATGCGACGTCGCGCGCGCTTGATTAAGGAACCGGTCGGTAGCGTCACGCTCTACTCGGGCGACATGGAACTGATCGAGAAATCGACAAAAGGTATGCGTGAGATCCCCTTCGCAAAAATCGATAAGCTGTTTTCTGGTCCGAACCATTTATTCCTCATGACAGGGGACCGGCCGGTGATCATCCCGCGCTCGGCTTTTCCCGATGGTGATGGCATGATGCGCTTTGGCGAGAAGTTGATTGAAGCCATCAATCGCGCGAAGACAGTTTAAAGACCGCATCAGGCCTTGACCGGAAGGCGAATTTGGCCTTCAGCGATCCCTGAATTGGAGTTGAACCACATATTATGTCTGCACATGGTCCCAAAGGCCCCTCGCAACGCCAACTGCGTGTTGGTGAACAGGTGCGCCATGCGCTTGCCGAAGTTATCCAGCGCGGCGAAGTCCGCGACGACGTCATCGAAGGCACGGTGATATCCATTTCGGAAGTCCGCATGTCGCCCGACCTCAAAATCGCCACCGCTTTCGTGTCGCCGCTTGGCGCGAAAGACGATGATGCTGTCATCAAGGCTCTCAACCAGAACGCAAAATTCGTGCGCGGGCGCATCAGCCATGCCCTGCGGCAGATGAAATACATGCCCGAAGTCCGCTTCCGCCTCGACACCAGCTTCGACAATTACGCCAAGATCGATGCCCTGTTGCGTTCGCCCGAAGTGGTGCGCGACCTCGATGATGAAGAGGGCGAGGACCAGAACTGATGGGTCGTCGTGGCAAGAAAAAGGGCCGTCCGGTTTCCGGCTGGGTGGTGCTCGACAAGCCGGTTGGCATGGGCTCGACCGATGCCGTGTCGAAGGTGAAGTGGCTTTTCTCGGCCGACAAGGCAGGCCATGCCGGCACGCTCGATCCGCTGGCATCGGGCATATTGCCGATCGCGTTGGGGGAAGCGACCAAGACCGTGCCTTATGTCATGGACGGCACGAAAGTCTATCGTTTCACCGTCACTTGGGGTGAAGAACGCAACACCGACGATCTGGAAGGTGTCGCCACCCGCAATTCGGATGCGCGCCCGAGCCGCGATGATGTGCTGGCGATCATGCCGAATTATGTCGGCGTGATTGAACAGATCCCGCCCGCTTTTTCCGCCATCAAGATCGCGGGCGAGCGTGCTTATGATCTGGCGCGCGAAGGTGAGGAAATCGAGATTCCGGCGCGCGAGGTCGAGATCGACCGGCTGGATATCATCCACCACGACGAAAACAGCACCGAATTCGAGGTCGAATGCGGAAAGGGCACCTATGTCCGCTCGCTCGCCCGCGACATGGGGCGCGAACTTGGTTGTTTCGGTCATATCTCGATGTTGCGCCGGCTTGCGGTGGACCCGTTCACCGACGCTGATTTCGTGACTGTCGAGGAGCTGGAAGCCGCGCGTCCGCCCAAGCCTGCGGAAGATGACGAGACGCGCCCGGATTATTCGCGCATCGACGATTTTCTCGTCGAGACCGCCGCCGCGCTGGATTGCCTGCCTCAGGTGCCGTTGACGGACGATGCCGCGCATCGGGTGCGCATGGGCAATCCCGTGATCGTTCGGGGGCGCGATGCACCGATCGAGGCTGAAGAAGCCTGCGCCACCTTGCGTGGCAGGCTGGTTGCGATCGGCGCTGTGGAAGCCGGGCAGTTCAAGCCCAAGCGCGTTTTTACCGCTTGATCCCTCGACGCCGGCCCGGCCACCGCTAGAATAGACATCCGGCCAGCGGGAGTCGAACATGACAAGCAATGCGGCTGCAAAGCATCAGCGGCATCGCAGGCGGCGCCAGAAGCGCTCGCCGGTCGGTGCGCCACCCGGCACGCTGATCGCCGATCCCGGCGCCATTGCACCCATTTTGTCTGCCACCGTCATGTCGGCGGAAGGCTTCAAGCAGTTTCCAACCGTCACCCTGGAAGAAATCCGCAAGCTGCGAACGCAATGGCCGACCATCTGGGTCGATTGCGCGGGGCTGGGTGATGTCCGCCTGATCGCCGAACTCGGCCAGATCTTCGACCTCCATGCGCTTGCTCTTGAAGACACCGTCAACACCGGCCAGCGGCCGAAGTCGGATTTCTACGACGAGCACGGTTTCGTCGTTCTTCACGCCATCGACGATGAGGAGAACCATCGCTACGAGCAGATCGCCGTCTTCTTCGGCGAGGGCTTCGTCATCACTTTCGGCGAGCGCCCCGGCGATCCGTTCGATCCCGTGCGCAAGCGCTTGGAAGCCAACGGCGGAAACCATTTGCGCGCACGCAAGGCCGATTATCTCGCTTATGCGCTGATCGACGCCGTGATCGACAGCTATTTTCCGCGCATTGAAGCGATCGGAGAGAAGATCGACGGTCTCGAGGATGCGATGATGGAATGCTGGGAGCACGCCCAGATGGCGCAGTTTCACCATGCCCGTCACGACTTGATCGTGCTGAAACGCTGGCTATGGCCCTTGCGTGACGCAATTTCGGGCCTGATCCGCGCCGATGCGCCTTACCTGACAGTTGAAACCAAAGTCTATTTGCGCGATACGCTCGATCATGTCTCCAGCCAGATCGAGATCACGGAAACCTATCGGGAAACGGTCACCAGCCTGATCGAGATGCATATGTCGATGGCGCAGGCGCGCACCAACCAGGTCATCAACCTGCTGACGACCGTGTCCACGATTTTCATTCCGCTGACGTTTCTGGCCGGCATCTGGGGCATGAATTTCGACCCGGATGTGTCGCCCTGGAACATGCCGGAGCTGCGATGGGTCTATGGCTATCCGATGGCCCTGGTTCTCATGGCGGTGATCGGAATAGGGCTGTTTCTGTATTTCCGCTGGCGCCGCTGGTTATAGGCCGTTCGGGCGTTTGCAAACTATTCGCTGGTAAAAAGACGCTTTCTCGCCTATATCGGCCCCAGCTTTGGCAATTTGTCCATCGCATTCACGGCCTCCGCTGGACGACATCCCGGCCGCAGGCGTCTTTATCCTCATACTCCGAAAGGAACATCCGATGTCGATTACTGCTGAGCGCAAACAGGAAT
>JAFAGL010000072.1 GCA_023422735.1 Pseudomonadota bacterium | reverse complement strand
GATGGGATTCCTCTCGCAGGCGTGTCTGTTCCTCCAAAGCGAGGTTGCAGTCGGCCAGCGCCTTTTCACGATCGGCCAGCTTCTCTTTCAATGATGCGAGAGACTCGTGATCAGCATCCAGCCGTGATTGCAAATCCACAATCGTCACGTCGCGCGCAGCAATCGCTGCATCTCTTTCGGCAACGACCCGTGCAGACGCCTTAAGGCTTTCGTCGGAGCGGGCGAGTTCCACCAGCCGTTCATTGGCTCTGGTTTTCTGGCCCTTGGCGTCGATTTCGGTTCGACGCAACGCCAGCGCATATTCGGCGCGCACCCGGTCACGCTCAGCGTGCATTTCGTTGAGGCTCATGGGAAGGGTCGCTTCCAGCCGCTCACGCGTAAGTCTCTCAGCACGCCGGCGAAAGGCCGGCGCGATAAGGACTGCGCTCAACCCCGCAACCAGGAAACCCAGGATAAAGGCAAGTAAGGATTGAACAGCCACTGACACGCCACCGGTAAACACTGGCCCATCTTGCCACGGCGCATGTCAGTTAATCTACCGCCGCAGCAGAATATTCGTTGATCAGGTTAACGCTCAGAACGGATTCCATGTCGGCTGCGATGTCAGCTTCAGATAGCCGACATTCACGCCCAAACGGGCACCGACGCCCGTTCGGACCGGAACAATCAGGACCGGACCATTTTTGAGCACGTTGAAGCCAAGCCCCGCGATAACATAAGCGGATCCGGCTACACCGCCGTAACGCCGATAAAGGCTGTTCACATCGTCCAGATTGTAAACCAGAACCATGGTGCGCGAGCCCTGGCCGCCAAAATCCCAGCCCAGCGAAGGCCCTTGCCAAAAAACCTTGTGATCCCCGGCATTCTTGGTGAACAACGTGCCTTCGCCGTAAGTCACGCCGCCTATCAACGCACCTGAGCCTTCCTCACCCAGCACATAGCCATTCGGCAGCCCGTAGGACGAGAAGATCTGTTCGATCACAGTCGCCAGACCACCAGATGCGCCGCCGAAGAACTTGTGACCGGAATCGACAATTTCTTGTGCCGTATAGGCATCATTCGATTGCGCATATGCGGAATGCGACAAACTCGATGCCAGCATCCAGGCTAGAAGGAATGCGGAAATCTGGGCGGGCAATCGCTTCAAAAAGGACAAGAGCATGCCGTTGTCTCCTGTTGGGAGCCAGCCTTGGCTCCGATACGTCAAACGTCCCTTGCGGTCCGTGTTCAGATGCCAGACTAGGCTGCAATCCTTTTTCAACCATTAAGATGCAGGGTTTCTTCACCATGTCGGCGGGTTGAAAACCCATCAAACATGAATTGCGCGCTGCGTTGTGCTTGCGCAACACCCGGAATGCCGCGAAAAAGCGGCACAGATTGCGCATATGATTCGGATGCGCGCAGAATTGGGGACCCATCATGGCTGAACTCGTTACGCTGTCGGCACCAGATCTCGCAGCGCTTCTTTGCAGCCGCGTATGTCACGACATCATCTCGCCAGTTGGCGCGATCAATAACGGCCTGGAATTGCTGGATGAAGGTGGCGCGGACGAAGACGCGATGAACCTGATTCGGGCAAGTGCACGGAATGCATCGGCACGCTTGCAGTTCGCCCGCATTGCTTTCGGCGCGGCCGGTTCTGCCGGTATGCAAATCGATACTGGCGACGCAGAAACGGTGGCCAAAGCCTATGTGGCCAACGAGAAACCTGATTTGATCTGGAATGGCGCCCGGGCGCTCTTGCCGAAGAATCAGGTGAAGCTTCTTTTGAACCTGATCCTGATCTCGATCGGCACGATTCCGCGCGGTGGCAAGATCACAGTGACGCTGGACACGGCCGAAACCAAGCCGCGCTTCACACTGGTTTCATCCGGACCGATGGTTCGCGTGCCGCCGAAATTCCTTGAGCTTCATGCAGGCGGCCGTCCGGAAGAGCCGATCGACGCGCATTCCGTGCAGCCTTATTACACGCTGCTTCTCGCAAAGGAGGCGGGTATGGAAATCTCGATCCGCACCACGCCGGAAGAAATCCAGCTTTCCGCAGCCTGAGAAACCTTTGAAACTGGCCGCTGCGAGCGGCCTTTTTTCTGCAAGTACGTTGTGATCCATCCCGCACGTCAAACGAAAAGCCCGGCGCGAAGGCCGGGCTTGATCAGGATGGCGAAAGTCTCGGATCAGGCGCTGACGCGCATTTCCTCCGGCTCACGCAGCACATAACCGCGCCCCCACACCGTTTCGATGAAATTCTGGCCGCCCGAAGCAGTATCCAGCTTTTTGCGAAGCTTGCAGATGAAAACGTCGATGATCTTCAGTTCCGGCTCGTCCATGCCACCATATAGATGGTTCAGGAACATCTCCTTCGTGAGCGTCGTGCCCTTGCGCAGGGAAAGCAGCTCGAGCATCTGATATTCCTTACCCGTCAAGTGAACGCGCTGACCACCGACTTCCACGGTCTTGGCATCCAGATTGACGATCAGGTCGCCCGTGGTGATGACCGACTGAGCGTGGCCCTTCGAGCGACGCACGATGGCGTGGATGCGTGCAACCAGTTCGTCCTTGTGGAACGGCTTGGTCATGTAATCGTCCGCGCCGAAGCCCAGGCCTCGAACCTTGTCCTCGATACCCGCCATTCCCGAAAGAATCAGGATCGGGGTTTTGACCTTTGAAAGGCGTAAGGTGCGCAGCACTTCGTAGCCGGACATGTCTGGAAGGTTCAGGTCCAGAAGAATAATGTCGTAGTCGTAAAGCTTGCCGAGATCGACGCCCTCTTCCCCGAGGTCGGTCGTATAAACATTGAAGCTCTCGGACTTGAGCATCAACTCAATGCTCTGTGCGGTTGCACTGTCGTCTTCAATCAGCAGAACGCGCATCTCAATCCCCTTCTCCGCCGCCATCACAGCGCGCATTCGGCAAGCAGTGCCGATGCGAGCGTCTTTCACCAAGCTGCCACCGAATGGTTAACGAAATCTGTTCTTGCCGCTGCGGCGTACCAAATTTTTTAACGTTTCGGCGCAAACCGTTGTTAACGAACTCAACATACAGGTACTCGCCTCAAACCAGCACGCGAATGATCGCCCGTAAGTGGTTCGTTACAAACGAGGTTTCGACCGCGAAGATCTGTTCCTCATTTTTACCCGGCCTTAAGTCCTTGGGCCTATGATTAAGAAGGCCCGTAAACGAAAGGTTACCGGGCGGGGAAAAGATTACGAATTCGTTTCCTGCTGCCCTGGCAACGGCTGCAGACTAAGCGTGGAGTGTTGCGCGAACCTTGCCCGGGGTGGGGAAAAGGTCGCCTTCAAGGAGTATCCGAGTATGAAGTCACGAGACAACCTCGTCCGGCTCAAGCGATTTCAGGTCAAAGAAAAGCAACGCCAGATGGCGCAGCTCGACATGATGATCGCGGAGTTCGATCGTATGGCCAACGAGCTTGACCTCCAGATCCTGGCTGAAGAAAAGAAAGCGGGCATCGCGGATATCAACCATTTCGCTTATCCGACCTTCGCCAAGGCGGCTCGTCAGCGGCGGGATAATCTGAAGAACTCGCAGGCCGATCTGGCTCAACAGAAAAGCGCGGCGCAGGCTTCTCTTTCCGAAGCGGAAATCGAACTCGAGCGCGCGGAACTCTTGGAATCGCGTGATCCTCGCGCCGTTCGCGAGATCGAGCCACGTGTCAGCAGCGCAATGATCGGCTGATTTCGCCGCATCCGGTGACGGTCTGAAAAGGCGTCCAGCGACAGGCTGGGCGCCTTTTTGTTAAAGTTATTATCTGCCCGGACGCCATCTCCACTTCCTATATCCTGTTGCCAGTCGAAATTTCTGCCGGTGCGCCCCCCTGTCACGCGCAACGGTAATCGCCCTGCTCCTGGACATGAAAAAGGCGGCCCAAAGACCGCCTTGCCATGTTTTTGTCAGGTTTCGCCGGTTAATGGCGGTATTGCTGAATTCTGGTGGTCCGCAACCCGGCGAGACCATATTCATCAATGGAAGCCTGCCAGGACAGAAACTCTTCCGTTGTAAGCTTATAACGATTGCAAGCCTCATCGAGGCTCAAAAGGCCGCCGCGAACAGCGGCCACGACTTCAGCTTTGCGCCGGATCACCCAGCGCCGCGTGTTTGTGGGCGGGAGGTCCGCTACTGTCAGCGGGCTGCCATCCGGCCCGATGACATATTTGACACGCGGGCGAATAAGATCGGTCATCCGTACTCTCTACACTAAACTCAAAAGACCCAATCGAACACTGGCTTACCGGCTGCGCCTTAAATTTTGCCTAAGCCGGGAATGACTGTGCCTTGTGTTTATGAACTTTAGCTTACTGAGCTGATAGGAACTTGAAATACTTGCGATCCGCGCTATCGAAATTTTCCCAGCGATTAGCGCAACCGCCATGTGACATGGCTTCTATCCGGCCCCTGATGGGAAAGGGTAGCATCTGCGATGCGCCATCATTATACTGTGGTCGAAAGGGGCTCGCGGGAAACTGCGGCATCCCCGGTTTTGCAAATGAGGATCAACCACCGCGATGAACAGCTTGGATCTTCCCGGCCGTCCTGAAGACACGCGCATCGTCGTCGCGATGTCTGGCGGCGTTGATTCGTCTGTCGTGGCAGGCATTTTGAAACGCGAAAACTATGATGTCGTCGGCGTTACGCTTCAGCTCTACGATCATGGAGCGGCAACGCATCGCGCCGGTTCCTGCTGTGCCGGCCAAGATATCGATGACGCCCGGCGCGTTTGTGAAACGCTGGGCATCCCGCATTATGTGCTGGATTACGAAGCGCGATTTCGCGAGGCGGTGATCGATCCCTTTGCCCAAAGCTACGCGGCCGGTGAAACCCCGATCCCTTGCGTGTCCTGCAACCAGACCGTCAAGTTTGCCGATCTCCTGGCGACCGCCAAGGATCTGGGCGCCGAAGCTTTGGCAACCGGCCATTACATCCGTTCGCGCGCCAATGGCACCCATCGCGCCATGTTCCGGCCGGTCGATGGCGACCGCGATCAAAGCTATTTCCTGTTTGCCACAACGCAGGAGCAGATCGACTATCTGCGCTTCCCGCTCGGGAATCTTCCCAAGCCTGAAGTCCGCAAAATCGCCGAGGAAATAAACCTGACCGTTGCCGCGAAGCAAGACAGTCAGGATATCTGCTTCGTGCCGCAGGGGCGCTACAGCGACATCATTGCAAAACTTCGCCCCGAGGCTGCGACCCCTGGCGATATCGTGCATATCGATGGCCGTATCCTTGGCCGGCATGAGGGCATACTTCGCTACACGATCGGTCAGCGCCGCGGTATCGGTGTCGCGACGGGCGAGCCGCTCTTCGTGGTTCATCTGGATGCCGAGCATGCCCGCGTGGTGGTGGGCCCGCGCGAAGCGCTGGCCACGCGCCGTATTTATCTGCGCGACACCAATTGGCTCGGTGATATGCCGCTAAATCAGGTTCCAGCGGAAGGTATCGCTCTTTACGCGAAGGTTCGCTCCACGCGCCCGCCACGCCCTGCCGTCCTGTTTGTCGAAAACAATCAGCCGGTGGTTGATCTTGCCGATGGCGAATCGGGCATTGCGCCCGGTCAGGCCTGCGTTTTTTATTCCGACGACACGGATACGGCGCGCGTATTCGGCGGTGGCTTCATCGAGCGTGCGGAGCGTGCAGCGGACGCCGAACGCATGTTGGCGCGTTTGTCAGGCGAAACGATCCGCTCCGTCGCCTGAGATCAGCACGCGGATAGCCGGTCGGCAATCGAAGATGCCGGGAGGCGCTTAAGTGCCTTTCGTGTCGTGAACCACCGTGCCCGCAGTCAGCACACGTAAAACGCGGATCGCCTCCTCGCCATCCGTTCGCGGTGTTTGCCGTGTTTGAATGCATTCGATGAAGTGCTGCAGTTCGCGCGTCAAAGGCAGCCCTTCGCCCACTTCGACATAGCTTGGATCGTTGGCGGTAAACGCCCAATGGCCGCTGTCTTGCCATACAGCATGGCGGTAAACCGCCAATTTGCGCGCCCACGGTTCCCCATCATCGAAAACCGCCATAGCCTTGGTGCCGACGACCGTCAGCCGGCGCTCGCGATACGGATTGAGGCGCGATGCGAAAAGATGGCTGCGTACCCCATTGGCGAAACGCATGTGGACATGGGCGAAATCACTGAGATGATCGAGCAGCGCCGCCCCCTCGCCGCGCACTTCCACCGGCTCTTCGCCAGTGATGGCAAGGATCATCGAAAGGTCATGCGGCGCGAGATCCCACAAGGCGTCGTTTTCGGTGTGAAACTTGCCAAGGCCCAGCCGGTGAGAATGGATATATTTGACCTCGCCCAATTCTCCGGCATCGATCAGCGCCTTCAAACGCTCAAAGGCAGGGTGAAAGCGTAAAACATGACCGACCATGAAAATGCGCTGATGCGCTTCGGCCGTCGCAACTGCGCGTTCAGCATCCGGAACGGTCAACGCGATCGGCTTTTCAACGAGAACATCCTTGCCGGCGGTAACCGCCTGGATCGCGTTTTCGGCATGGAATTGCGGCGGCAAAGCCATCACGATGGCATCGACATCCGGCCGCTGGAACAATTCCGTCCTATCGATCGCAAGGCAGTTCTGTTCCGCAGCGAAGCCTTCGGCGCGCGCAGGATTGACATCGGCAACCGCATGCAGCGCGCCGAGCGACTTCAATGTGCGAATATGGTTGGAGCCCCAGTAGCCGCAGCCCAGAACGGCGATGCGCGGTGTCATGATGCGTAATC
>JAFAGL010000019.1 GCA_023422735.1 Pseudomonadota bacterium | reverse complement strand
GGATAAGGTTCATCTCGTGCCCTTTGGCGAATATCTGCCATTCTCTGCGGTGTTGGAGAGGATTGGTCTGAGCAAGATCGTTGTCTTGCCTGAAGACTTTTCAGCCGGGAGCGTGAGGCCATCCTTGCATTTGCCTCAATCGCTCAGTGCCGTCGCGTTTCTTTGTTACGAGATCATTTTTGACGGCATGGTACGCAAAGATGCGGTCGGCCAGGATATTCTCCTCAATCTGACCAACGATGCTTGGTTCGGGGATACGGCTGGCCCCCGGCAGCATTTCAGGCAGGCGCAACTTCGCGCTGTCGAGAACGGTTTGCCGCTGGTTCGTTCTGCAAACAATGGCATATCCGGTGTGGTAGATGCTTATGGTCGTATTGTAGGCTCACGCGGAATGAACTGGGTGGGCGCGCTCGATGTCGACGTTCCTTTGGACAAGGGCACGGTTCTGCGGCCGTGGAATCCTGTGTGGACCGGATGGGCGAGCATTTTGATTTTTGGCGTGTATGGTTTATTCGGCCATTTTCGTAAGAAGACGCAAGATTGACATCAGGTATATTCGAAAACGATAGTGCGGCCGCATCATGCTTTGGTAAGAGCGAGTGCCGCCCCTGGCGGGCAATGGAGCGGCATTGAGGATAAGATGACTGACAACAAGAAGCGTCCCAATCCGATAGATGTGTATGTTGGGACTAGGATCAGATTGCGTCGCAACCTGATTGCCATGAGCCAGGAAAAGCTTGGCGAACGCCTCGGCATCACGTTTCAGCAAGTCCAGAAATATGAAAAGGGCACTAACCGGGTCGGCGCCAGCCGCTTGAAATCGATCGCCGAGATCATGGGAGTGCCGGTTGAATTCTTTTTCGAAGATGCCCCGAGCGAACAGGGTGGCTTGCATACGGGTTTCAGGGAAGCGCCCTCAACGCCACTTGTTCCCGATTTCATGAGTTCGACGGAAACAGTCAACCTCAGCCGTGCCTTCATGAAAATTCGCGATCCCAAAGTCCGGCGCAAGATACTCGATCTGGTAAAGGCGCTTGCCGCAGATGAGGATGCCGACTGAAATTCCATTCCCAAAAAGATCGCTGATGCGCGAAGTCGGTCTCTTGACGTTCGGCCAACGGCTTGCATAACACGTTGCGCATGATCCGGCCGAGAGCCGGATTTTCTTTTCCAGAGGGGACTACCCGTGGCACGTGCGAACTATCTCTTTACCAGCGAATCCGTATCGGAAGGCCATCCAGATAAGGTTTGTGACAGGATTTCAGATGAGATCGTTGATCTCGTTTACCGGGAAGCGAAGAAAACCGGAATGAATCCATGGGATGTTCGCGTGGCTTGCGAAGCGCTTGCCACGACAAACCGCGTGGTAATTGCCGGCGAAGTTCGCGTTCCGCCAACACTCCTTAAAACTGATAAAACCGGCGCGCCGATCCTCGACAAGTTCGGGACTCCTGCGGTCAATCCGTCAAAATTTAAGTCCGTTGCCCGCAAGGCGATCAAGGCCATCGGCTATGAGCAAGAGGGCTTTCACTGGAAAACAGCGAAGATCGACGTTCTTTTGCACGCCCAGTCGGCCGACATAGCGCAAGGCGTCGACAAGGCTTCTGACGCGAACACTGAAGGTGCTGGTGATCAAGGCATCATGTTTGGCTTTGCGTGTTCTGAAACGCCTGATTTGATGCCGGCACCACTTTATTACAGCCACAAGATACTGGAATTGCTGGCGGCGGCACGCCATTCGAAAGAAGGTGACGCCGCCGGGCTTGGGCCTGATGCCAAAAGCCAGGTCACTGTTCGTTACAAGAATGGCCAGCCAAGCGAAGTGACGTCCATCGTGTTGTCCACTCAACACCTCGATCCAAGCTGGAATTCGGCGAAAGTCCGCTCAGTGGTCGAGCCCATCATCAGAACCGCCTTGTCTGATTTTCCGATCGCGGGTGATTGCAACTGGTACATCAATCCTACCGGCAAATTCGTAATCGGCGGGCCTGATGGTGATTGTGGCCTGACTGGGCGAAAGATCATTGTCGATACCTATGGCGGCGCTGCACCGCATGGCGGCGGTGCATTTTCCGGCAAAGATACGACGAAGGTCGATCGCTCGGCAGCATATGCAGCGCGCTATCTGGCAAAAAACGTGGTCGCAGCTAAGCTCGCCGAACGTTGCACAATTCAATTATCCTACGCCATTGGCATCGCCCAGCCTTTGTCGGTTTACGTCGATTTGCATGGAACTGGGCGCGTGGATGAGGGCGATCTCGAACGAGCATTGCGCGAGGTGATGGATCTCTCACCCTCGGGCATCCGCCGTCATCTTGAACTAAACAAGCCCATCTACGCCAGAACCGCAGCTTACGGTCATTTCGGAAGAAAAGCCGGACGAGACGGGTCATTCTCGTGGGAAAAAACGGATCTCGTAAAGGCGTTGAAACAAGCTGTCGCGAATTGATTCTTTGATGAATACGATCAAGCACGGGTCGAAAGAGGCCCATCCGACGCGCGCCACTGGAGCCTTTTACGGCCGCCGCCATGGCAGGCCGGTTCGTGCTCAGGCGGCGGATGCGGTTGAGCGCTGGGCACCCCGGCTCATGTTAGATCTCCAAAAGCCAGCACCGGAAAACCTGAAAGAGCTATTCGATCAGCCTGTTCGGCATATTCGCCTGGAAATCGGTTTTGGGGGTGGTGAACATATTCTCGCAGAAGCGCGTCGTGAAACCGATGTCGGCTTCATCGGTGTCGAGCCGTTCATCAACGGCATGTCCAAGCTTTTGCAGGCTGTGAATGCCGAGCCGATCGGAAACCTGCGGCTTTATAACGATGACGCCACCCAACTGTTGGACTGGCTGCCGGCAGGCAGCATCAGCGAGATCGACTTGCTTTACCCGGATCCCTGGCCGAAAAAGAAGCATTGGAAACGTCGTTTCGTCAGTCAGGTCAATCTGGAACGCTTCGCACGGGTCATGCAGAATGGAGGTGCTTTCCGGTTCGCATCCGATATCGAGCATTACGTGAACTGGACCTTGCTTCACACACAAGCGCATTCTGCATTCGATTGGATTGCGAAGGATGCGGACAGTTGGAGAAGGCCCTATGACGGCTGGACATCGACCCGCTATGAGCAAAAGGCGCTACGCGAAGGACGTACTCCCGCTTATCTGACCTTTCAGCGGCGCTAGCTTTCCCTACCCTTATTGCGGAGCGTCACAGATAGGCAGACGCGGGCGCTGAATGCGTGTTCCCTAGATGCAAAAGGCGAAATGCATCAACAGGCTTCTCGGGTGAGCCTCACCCCGAGGGCTTGAAGAGTTTTAAACCTTGAGCTATGTATTGATCAAATTCTTGGTCGATATGACGGAGAGTGGGTCCCACCGGTCCCGCTCTTTTTTGTTACTTGGAGACGGCATGGCCGACGCGCCGACCCCTGACACATTTTTTGAAAGCCCTGTTGAAGGCGATGATCGCTTGATCCGCGAAACGGGCACGGATGCTCGTGTTGCTGCAATAGTGATTCCGATCCTGAAGCCAATGGGCTTCCGCCTCGTGCGCGTTCGCTTGTTCGGACAGAACGGGCTGACATTGCAGATCATGGCTGAGCGTGAAGACGGCACGATTGACGTCGAGGGCTGCGAAGAGATTTCGCGTGCAATCTCGCCGACGCTGGATGTCGAGGATCCCATCGAGAAGGCCTATCATCTCGAAGTCTCTTCGCCCGGCATTGATCGTCCGCTGGTGCGCAAGGTCGATTTCGAGGCTGCTGTGGGCCATGCAGCCAAGATCGAGACATCTGTCATGATCGGCGGCAAGAAGCGGTTTCGCGGCAAGATAGCGGCTGTTGGCGCGGAAGGTTTCACCCTTGAGCGCGATCTCGCAAGCTATGGTGACGAACCGCAGGTTGAAGTCCCGTTCGATGTTTTGACGGATGCGCGCCTGATCCTAACCGAATCCCTGATCCGGGATGCGTTGGCCAAGGATAATCGCGACAAGAAGGCTGCGCGCCGGGGCGATGATGAAGACATCATCGACGGCGATGAAACTGAAGGTCCTGAAGATGCTTCGGGCAGCGTAAAGAACAACGGCAAGTAAGAGCCATTCCCGGTGACAGGCAGTTGCCGGGTGACGAGG
>JAFAGL010000003.1 GCA_023422735.1 Pseudomonadota bacterium | reverse complement strand
GGGCCATGCTTCTTTTCTCCCAGCCGAACCTGGCGGCCCCCGCCGAATAGGCTTCCCGAAGCGCCTTCGATGTATAAGGGGTGCCGTTCATCGCATTCACATCGGTATAATTGAGAAGGCGAAACTGCAGGGGATCCATGTCGGCTGCATATGCCATTTCGTCCATGGCAATCTCGAACAGATTCATTCCCGTAGCCGCGCCGGGCGCGCGCATGTCGCCCGGCGTATAGGTATCGACAGGCGCGATCATGTAATCGCCTTCCGCATTGGGGCAGGCATAGGCCGTCATGCCCCAGTTCACGAGCGTTTCCATGTAATTTTCAAAGCGTGACGTGGCGGTTGTGGCATGGGTGCGCATCGCTTTCAGGTGTCCCTCGCCATCCGTGGCCAGCGATACGGCCTGAAGCGCTTCGGGACGATGCACATGGCTGAACATCTGCGGACGCGTCATCATCACGCGCACGGAGCGTTTCAGCATCGTGGCCGCCATGGTTGCCAGGAAGACCTGGTATTGCGGCCGCAAGCCGGAACCGAAAGCACCACCGACAAAAGGGTTCAGGACGCGGATATTCTCGGGCTTCAAGCCGAACACTTTCGCTAGAACACCTTGGGTATTCTGCGATCCCTGGTTCTTGTCGTAGATCGTGACGCGACCCTCGCCTTCCCAAACCACGGTGCTGGCATGCATCTCCATAGGGTTATGGACATTGGTGGCGAGGTGATAGGTGCCATCCACCCGATGTTCAGCGGCAAGGAAGGCCGCCTCGACATCGCCGCGATTTTTGGGAGCCTGATAAGCGCTTCGCTTGCGCCGAGGCATAAAGCGCTCCGCCTGCGCGACCTTGAAATCGGTATTGTGCTCAGCACTCTCGTATTCCGCGCGGATCAATGAAGCCGCGTATCGCGCGGTTTCAAGGTCTTCGGCCACCACCATGGCAATCGGTTGCTGGCTGAACTGGATTTCGTCACTATACAAGACGCGAAACGGGGAGCCGGGGGGTGCGACCATTTCCTGATAATCGCTATCTCGCGAAGCGAGATCTGGACGATTCTCGTGGGTCATGACCGCCACCACGCCTGCAACCGCCTCCGCGTCTGCAACATGCAGCTTTTTGATGCGCCCTTTGGCTATCCCGCTTGAAACGATCCATCCATATAAAAGGTCAGCAACCGGATGCTCCGCGGCATAACGAGCATGGCCCGTAACCTTCTGGCGGCCATCCACCCGGCTAAGCGGCTCGCCGATCCGCGCCGATTTGGTAACATATGCGTCCATGACCAGCGCTCCTCAAACCAATTGCTTGTGGGATTGAACCTGCGGCGTTCCTGCGGCTGCCTGACGCAACGCCCGGCGAATAGCCCGCTTGGCCAATCCGATCTTGAAATCATTGGCACCTTGACCAACGGCATTTTCGAGAATGGCGTCCGCCACGCGCTCAGCAAGCTGTGGCGAAAGGCTTTGGCCGCGCAAAAGAGCCTCAGCCTCGGGAACGCGCCATGGTTTATGCGCAACGCCGCCAAGCGCGAGCCGCGCTTCGCTAATCGTATCGCCCTCCATTTTCAGGCCGGCTGCGACCGAAACCAGAGCGAAAGCGTAGGAAAGCCGGTCGCGCAGTTTCAGATATGTATGGTTTTGCGCGTAGCCTTCGGCTGGCAGTTCTATACCGGTGACGATTTCGCCCGGCTGAAGCGTGTTATCTTGTGAGGGATCATCGCCCGGCAAGCGGTGATAATCCGCGAAGGCGATCTGGCGTTCGCCATTCGGACCGGTCACATGCACCATCGCTTCCAACGCTGCCAAAGCGACGCACATATCCGAGGGATGGGTCGCGATGCAGCTTTTGCTGGCTCCGAGGATGGCATGGATGCGGTTCACGCCGCCGATCGCGCTGCAGCCTGAACCCGGCTCGCGCTTGTTGCACGGTGTTGCGGTGTCATAGAAATAGTAACAGCGCGTGCGCTGATTGAGATTTCCGCCATTCGTCGCCGCATTACGAAGTTGCGCGCTTGCACCAGCCAGAATTGCAGAAGAGAGCAACGGATATCGTTTTTCGACGCGCGGATCGTAGGCCGTCTCCGCATTGGCGGCCATTGCCCCGATCAGCAGGCCACCATTGGGCTGATCTTCGATATCAACATAAGGAAGGTGCGAGATGTCGACGAGACGGGCCGGCTTTTCGACATTCGCCTTCATCAGATCTACGAGATTGGTGCCACCCGCAAGAAATCGTGTTGCGGGCTCCGCACCGAGCTTGACGGCTTCAGCGAGACTTTCGGTCTTTGCATAGGAAAACCGGTTCATTTGCGCGCATCCTTTTCCATCACTTCCATCACCGCATCGGTAATGTTGGTGTAAGCGCCGCAGCGGCACAGATTGCCGCTCATCAGTTCGCGCACATCCTCACGCGTTTTGGCCCGCCCTTCCGCCAGCAAACCTATGCCCGAACAGATCTGGCCCGGCGTGCAATAGCCGCATTGGAACGCATCATGCTCGATGAAGGCTTCCTGGAGGGGATGGAGATCATTCCCGTTCGCCAAGCCTTCGATCGTCGTGATCTCGGCTCCGTCGCAGGTCACGGCAAGTTTCAGGCAACTGTTGACGCGCTTTCCGTCCATCAAAAGCGTGCACGCGCCGCATTGGCCATGATCACAGCCCTTCTTCGAGCCCGTCAGATCCAGTTTTTCACGCAAAAGATCGAGCAAAGTGACCCAGGGCGCCACCGTCAGTTCATGGGTCTTGCCGTTGATTACCAGCTTTATCGGGTGCGCTAACGGGTCCGAGCCGGTGTGCGCGTTCGGCTCTTCTGAAATCCGGTCCATGCAATCCTCGAAGTCTTGGTCGGGGAGACCGGCAGTTCGGGTTGATACCGACCACGCAGTGAGGCGTTGCCGCTTGATGATGCCGGCTGCGTTTCCTCATCTGGCGCACCTGTCGCCTCACCGAAAGGTGGAACTGTTCACGCGCACCCGTAAAGGCTCCCGTGTTCGAACCTAATCGAAAAGCCAGCCAGTTGTTCCCGCTTCCCATCTTCGGATTGTTGCGGAGCGTCTGGCCCGCCGATATGGAGATTGCAGATAAATCTGGAATGCTTCATGCCGCCTCGCCTCACCCGCCTCGCCGAAACTCTTCCGGCAACCGTGCCATTCGTCGGCCCCGAAACGCAGGAGCGTGCGGTCGGCCAGCAATTCAGGGCGCGCCTTGGGGCGAACGAAAACGGGTTTGGCGCCTCGCCTCAAGTTGCACATGCGATGGCTGCCGCCAGCTCAGAGATCTGGAAATACTGCGACCCGGAGGTTTTCGACCTGACGCAGGCTTTGGCGAAGCATCTGTCGCTTGATGCGGCGAATGTCGCAGTAGGTGAAGGCATCGACGGCCTGCTCGGGCTGACGGTTCGCTTGTTTGTCGAGCCGGGCGCGACGGTCGTGACTTCGATTGGAGCCTATCCGACCTTCAACTATCACGTTGCCGGCTTCGGCGGCCGGCTGGAAGCCGTGCCCTATCGAAACGATCACGAGGATCTCTCCGCCCTGCTTGCAGCGGTTCAGGCTGAAAAGCCGGCCATGGTTTATTTCGCCAATCCCGACAATCCAATGGCAACATGCTGGCCAGCCGAAGACGTAGTGCGCTTCATCGACGCCGTGCCGGGCGAGACCATAATCATTCTCGACGAAGCCTATTGCGAGTTCGCACCGGAAGGCACATTGCCGCCGATCGATCTCATCCGGCCGAATCTTTTGCGCATGCGCACTTTTTCAAAGGCCTACGGCCTGGCAGGCATGCGTTGCGGTTATGCGATTGGCGATGCCACGACCATTAAGGCATTCGACAAAGTCCGCAATCATTTCGGCATTTCACGCATGACGCAGATCGCGGCGCTTGCCGCGCTTGGCGACCAGGAGCATCTCGCCGAAACCATCCGTAAGGTGGAACGCTGCCGAGCCCGGCTTTACGCGATCTCCCAAGACAATGGTCTGACAGCGGTGCCCTCGGCAACCAATTTCGTGGCGATTGATTGCGGCAGCGACGGCGCCTTCGCGATGCGCGTTCTTCAGGAACTGGGCAAGCGAGGGATCTTCGTACGCAAACCGATGGCACCCGGTCTTGACCGCTGCATCCGCGTCAGTTGCGGGCCAGATGCGGAAATCGACCTCTTCGCAAAAGCACTGCCGGACGCGCTAAAGGCCGCCCGGCAGTGATGAAGTTCGGCGTCTGCTTCGGATCGATCAGAACCGAAGCGTGCCGCTGAGCGACAAGGCATAGCCCCATTCGTTCGGTGACGAAGCGACATAGTCGATCGGGCTTGAAACCTTGTCCTTCTCGCCTTCCGTGAAATAGATGGCTGCGCCACCGGCGCGGATCTGGAAATTTTCCGTGGCGTCATAAGACACACCGCCAGCGATGGTCCAGGTATCGGTCAGCGTATCCCAACCCGAGGTCACGCCCTTGTCCCATGTCAAGGAAAGCGATGCGCCGAGATTTTCATTCAGCTTGTGGCCGAGGCCACCCGTGATCGTCCAGCCATCGTTGAAGTAGAAGTTGGTGGACGAGAAGGTCTGGCCGGCGATGCCTTCCACAACTTCCAGCCGCTCCAGAACGCTCCAATCCGTCCATTTGACGGAACCGAATGCGAGCCAACCCGGTGCGATACCGCTTTGCAGGGTGAATTCGACATTCTGCGGCAAAGTGGCCGAGGTGCTGGCCGAAGCACTGGTCGCATTTCCATAAAGCGCCAATGCCTGCTGCAAAGGCAATCCGCCGGCGGCAGCAAGGATCGCGAACGGGGTCGAAGAATAGCTGCCGGTCGCATCGTGATGCGTTTCGGAACGATACATCAGCTGCGCGCGCAACGCGATTTCCGGGATCTCGTAACCGACGCCAATGCGATAACCGACATCTTCGGATTCGACAGCGATCCGGCTCGGCACCGGAATGCCGAAAGCCTGAGCGAAATCGCGCGCCTGACCGAACTGAACCTTTTCATAGAATACGCCGCCGATCATCGACAGCCGCCCCTTGCCAACGTCAAAGCCGTAGCCGCAGGTGAGGCCGTATTCCTGCGTTTCCAGTTTTTGTTCGGCTATGCTGAAGCGGATCGGCCCATCATAAGTGGCGTCTACGCCATAGGGTTGCGTGTAGGACCCGGCACAGCTCAAATCTCCCGCGATCCGCCCGCCGATGGAAAGGCTGGGAACCACAAAGTCATTCACGACGTCGATATCGCCTTGGGTATAAGGTGTCGGCGTGCCGCCAACGACACCCACACCGGAAATGTTCGTGAAGGTTCGGGCGGGCGCAACATAGGTAAAAGATGAATAGGCCGCGAAACCGCCGGTATTATAAAGCGGATCGAGATTAGCCACCCCGCGATTAAAGCCACCTGCCTGCGCAGTCGTTGCAAGCATAATCGATGCGATACCGGAACCCAGCAAGGTTAATGCGGCGCGTGTCGTCATAAGCCCCTCCCCAATCATGATTCGTTTCTAGCCTTCTTCTCATTTTCCGAGAAGTGCAAGAAAACCACGGTTCGGAAAACTTCGTCACAGAAAAAGCACAATTCGACGGCGTCGCCGTGGCGCACCACCCTTGAATTAAAT
>JAFAGL010000297.1 GCA_023422735.1 Pseudomonadota bacterium | reverse complement strand
ACCGAACAAGCGGCAACGCGCAATCCCAGAAAGCGCGCGAGAATGACTTCAGGTACTGTTGACATGCCGACGGCATCCGCCCCGAGAACCCGCGCCATCTTGATTTCAGCAGGCGTCTCGAAGGATGGCCCGGAAAACCACATATAGGTGCCGCGGTGCACCTCGATTCCGGCTGCATCAGCCGCCAATCTCAGGCGATCGCACATGACGCGATCATAAGCGGCGGTCAAGCCGACGAACCGACGGTCGGACGGTTCGCCGATCAGCGGGTTCATGCCGGAAAAATTGATGTGATCGTCGATCACCATCACCGAGCCGGGAGGCATATCTATATGTAACGATCCAGCGGCATTGGTCAGAAAAAGGCACTCGATGCCAAGGTCTGCCAACGTTTCCAGCACAGGGCGCATGATGCCGGCATCGCCTTGCTCGTAATAATGCGCGCGACCGGCGAGGAAAAGAACGGGATGGCCGGCAAAAGATCCCGCAACGACCTCGCCGACATGCCCGCTTACCGAACTTCGAGGAAAACCTTCAAGTTCGCTGTAAGGTATGCGGACCGCGTTCTCGACCTCATCCACCAGCGAACCAAGACCGGAGCCGAGCACGACCGCAATTGTCGGCGCGAGCCCGTTGAGTTCCCGAACGAGCCGCTCGACTGCGCTTTTCATTTCAGGATGTCGCCACGAAAGCCGAGCGGCAGGATTTCAGCCATCGTCACAGTTTTCGTTACCCCGTTCTGGTCGCAAAGATGAAGCTTTGTGTCGGGACGGGTGAACTCTGCCAAACGCTGCCTGCAACCGCCGCAAGGCGTGATCTCGTCCATCCGTTGCGCGACAACCGCAATTTCTTCGATCACCCCGCCGCCTGCCATATGCCAATGACCCAGCATTGTGGTCTCCGCGCACCACCCTTCCGGATAAGAGGCGACTTCCATATTGGCGCCGCTGAATGTCTGGCCGTCTCTTGTGCGCAACGCGGCCCCAACTGGAAATTTGGAGTAGGGCACATAGGCTTTGGTCATGACAGCGCGGGCGGCGTCGAACAGTTCACTGGCGACCGACATCGAATTAACGTTCCTTGACATAAGGCACGCCACCGGCGCGCGGTGGAATGGCTTTTCCGATGAAGCCTGCCAGCAAAATGACGGTCAGGATATAGGGCAGGGCCTGCATCAACTGAACAGGTACCCGGCCGATGACGGGCAGCGGCGTGCCTTGCAGGCGGATCGACAGGGCGTCGAGGAAGCCGAACAACAAACAGGCGAACATGGCTGGAACCGGTTTCCATTTGGCGAAGATCAACGCAGCAAGAGCAATATAGCCGCGCCCTGCGGTCATATCCTTGACGAAGCCTGCATTCATTGCGAGCGCGAGATATGCACCGGCCGTACCCGATAGAATGCCGGTACAAATCACCGCGCGATAACGCAGCCATGGCACCGAGATGCCTGCGGTGTCGACGGCGGCGGGGTTCTCGCCCACGGCCCGCAGCCGCAGCCCGAAACGGGTGCGAAACAAGACCCACCAGGTAAACGGCACCATCAAAAATGCGAGATAAACGAGGATGGAGTGGCCCGAGATCAGTTCCGAATAGATGGGGCCCAGAACAGGCACATCGCGAACAGCTGCTGCACCCGGCAAAGTGATGGCGTTGAAACGTGCTTCGCCTCCGACCGATGGTGTTCGGCCACCCTGCGAAAACCAGGCCTGACCCAAAATGATGGTCGCACCCGCTGCAATGAAATTGATCGCCACGCCTGAAACGATCTGATTGCCGCGATGGGTGATCGACGCAAAACCGTGAACCAACGCAAGGGCAACGGCAACAAGCATCGCCATACCCAGCCCTGCCCAAGCCGAACCGGTGACATAGGCAACCGCGCCGGCGGCGAACGCGCCAGCCAGCATCTTGCCTTCCAAACCGATATCGAAAATGCCGGCGCGCTCGGAGTAAAGCCCCGCCAGACAGGCCAACAACAAGGGGATCGACAAGCGGATGGTCGAATCCAAAACCGTGATCAGGGTCGTGAAGAAGTCCATCAGGCACGACCCTCCTGTTGAGGGGAAACAGAAGTCTTTTGCGTTCCAAGTGTCGCAAAGAAGGCTTGTATGCCTGGTCTGAACATATGTTCCAGCGCTCCCGCAAACAGGATCACCAACCCCTGGATGACAACGATCATGTCACGACTGATCGAAGGCATCTCGAAAGCGATTTCGGCACCTCCTTGGTAAAGCATGCCGAACAAGATGGCGGCAGGCACGATACCGAACGGATGCGAGCGACCCATCAGCGCCACTGCGATGCCGACAAAGCCCGCGCCGGTCACGAAATCGAGTTGCAAACGGTTTTGCGCGCCCATCACCGGGTTCAGCGCCATCATGCCGGCCAAAGCTCCGGAAATCATCATTGTCAGAATAATGATTTTAGCCTCGCCGATGCCGGCATAACGCGCAGCTTTTGGCGAAAATCCCTGGGTGCGAATCTCATAGCCGAGCTTGGTGCGCCAGATCAGAACCCACACGCCGAAGGCTGCAAACAGCGCCAACAGAAACGAGATATTGAAGGGCGCGGAACGGATACGTGCACCGAACAATTCGATGATCCAGTTGAGCTTGGGCAGCTGTCCGCCTTCCGCAAAAGCACGCGTTTGGGGCGCCATCTGGCCGAGTGGCTTCAACACATCGACGAGAAGATAAACCATCAGGCTCGCAGCGATGAAGTTGAACATGATCGTGGTAATGACGACATGCGAGCCGCGTTTGGCCTGGAGATAGGCCGGGATAAGCGCCCAAAGCGCGCCTACAAGTCCGGCCCCGATCACCGCCAAAGGGAAGTTGATCCACCACGGGAAGACTGAATCCAGGTTCAGCGTGACAAGCACAACACCCAGACCCCCGACATAGGCTTGCCCTTCGCCGCCGATATTGAACAGACCGCCGTGAAACGCCACCGCAACGGCAAGGCCGGTGAAGATGAAGCTCGTTGCGTAAAAAAGTGTGTAAGCGATGTTCTGCCCGCGCCCGAATGCTCCTTCGACCATGATGGCGGCTGCACGCAAGGGGCTTTCGCCAACGAGAAGCACCACGAGCCCGGCTACGGCAAAGGCGACGATCAGATTGATCAGCGGAATGAGGCCGTAATCCACCCATCGGGGCAATTTTGCGTAAGGGACGCTCATGCGGCGGCCTCCGCAGGGCGCTCGTAGCGCGCCAGCCGCTCGGACAACGTACCCGTGTGCAGTTCGAACATGTGGTTGTCCAGGTCGTAGAAATATAGGGAACGGCCTTCGCCTTCCACGCGCGGGCGCGGCGGTCGGATGTCGAGGCCGAGTTGCTTTACGCGGTGCGTGTAAAGGTCGAAGTCGGCGTCGTCGATCTTGAAGGCGATGTGATTATAGGTGCGGGTGGGAAGCGGCTCGCCTTCCATGATCGCGATCCAGAGATCGCCGATCAGGAAGAACTTTTCGCGCGAAACGGAAAAGGTGTGGTCGTCGCTCGCATAGATCTCTCGCGCGTCCAGAACCTCGGTGAGGATGGTTGTCATCCGCTCGAGATCGCGGGTGATGAAGGTCATGTGCGACAGGCCCTGGATCACTCGGTCGCCTCCCGCCGTTCCACACCGGCCATCAGAAGACCGAGTTCGCCTTCGCTTGCTTCGCCGTCGCGCTCGCCCACGATGCGTCCATCGAACATCACCAGAATCCGGTCGGACAACGATCGGATTTCATCCAACTCCACCGAAATTAGAAGAACCGCCTTGCCGGCATCGCGCATGTCGATCAGCCGCCTGTGAATGAATTCGATCGCGCCCACATCGACACCGCGTGTAGGCTGACCCACGATCAGCACATCGGGATTTTGCTCGATTTCGCGTGCCAAAACGATCTTTTGCTGATTTCCGCCGGAGAAATTGGCCGTTTTGAGATGTGAATTGGCCGGACGAATATCGTATTTCTCGATTTTGTCGCGCGCATCAGCCTCAATTGCCGCATTATTGAGAAGCGGCCCACGCAAATATTGCGGATGGTCGTGATATCCCAGAATCGCGTTTTCCTGTTCCGTGAAACTCAGCACGAGTCCAACATGATGACGATCTTCGGGGACATGCGCCAAGCCGCGATCGCGTAGTTCGCCAGGGTCGACCGTTCCGGTCACGTCGATCGGCTGATCGTTCAGGCTCACAGTCCCGGACAGCGCCTTGCGCAAACCTGCGATGGTTTCGATCAATTCTGACTGGCCATTGCCGGCAACGCCAGCGATGCCGACGATCTCACCAGCGCGGACCTGAAAGGATACATCCTTCACCATTTCCACCTTGCGACTGTCGCGCACGGTCAGTTTTTCAACGGAAAGCTTCACGGGACCAGGCTTGGCCGGACCTTTTTCCACGCGCAAAAGCACGCGTCGCCCCACCATCAATTCCGCCAGTTCCTCGACGGTGGTTTCGGCGGTCTTTCGCGTTGCAACGATCGTTCCCTGACGCATCACCGAAACATTGTCGGTAATCGCCATGATTTCCCGCAGCTTGTGCGTGATCAGGATGACCGTTTTCCCCTCATCCTTCAAACGTGCCAGGATGCGAAACAGATGGTCGGCTTCGGCGGGGGTGAGAACCCCGGTCGGTTCATCCAGGATCAGAATGTCGGCGCCGCGATACAGGGCCTTGAGGATTTCCACGCGTTGCTGGCGTCCGACAGCGAGTTCCTCCACGATCGCATCGGGATTCACGTCGAGACCATATTCGCGTTCAAGACGCTGCAACTCGGCTCGTGCCTTGCCGATGCTGGTTTTGAGAAGAGGGCTGCCTTCCGCTCCCAGGATGATGTTTTCAAGCACGGTGAAATTATCAACCAGCATGAAATGCTGATGCACCATGCCGATGCCTGCGGCGATCGCCTCATTGGAGGACTTGATGGCAACCTTCTGTCCATTAACGAGAATATCGCCATTGTCGGCCTGGTAGAACCCATAAAGGATCGACATCAAGGTCGATTTGCCGGCGCCATTCTCACCGATGATCCCGTGGATTGTGCCGCGCGGCACGTCCAGATGGATATCGCGATTGGCGTGAACCGGTCCAAAGCTCTTGTTGATGCCGACCAGTTCGATCGCGGCGCCGTCTGCCATTCGTGGTTCCCGTTCCGGATCAGTCTTCAAGGGAGCAATAACCGTTTCCGGTTATCGGTTCCATTTTTCCTTGGCCCTGTCGGGCGATGGTGACAGTTCCACTCTCGACAAATGCAGGGTGTCTTGTCAATTTCCTTGCCATGACAATTCAAAGCTTCCGATTTCATACCGCCCCCTCAGTGATATTCGAACCCGGTTCGGCCGCCCGTTTGGGAGAGATAATCGGGAACCGTCTTGGAACCACGGTACTGTTCATAACCGATCCCGGATTGCGCAAGCTCGGGCTTTGCGATCCCGCGCTCGACACGCTGAAGGCTTCAGGTCTCGATGTGGAGCTTTTTGATGAGGTCGAGGCCGATCCGTCACGTGCCACGCTGGAAGCAGCCGTGGCTTTGGGAAAACAGATCGGTGCAACCGGCGTGATCGGTTTTGGCGGTGGCTCTTCGCTGGATGTCGCCAAGCTTGCGGCGCTGTTGATCGGGTCAAGCGAGGATCTGGACCAGGCATGGGGTGTCAATCGGGCGCAAGGACCGCGTTTGCCGCTGGTTCTGGTCCCGACCACGGCAGGTACGGGCTCGGAAGTGACGCCCGTTTCCATCATAACGGTCGGCGAAAAAGAAAAGCGTGGCGTTTCGTCTCCGATCCTGCAGCCTGATATTGCCTTGCTTGATCCGAATCTCACACTTGGTTTGCCACCGGCGATCACCGCGGCCACCGGCATAGACGCCATGGTGCATGCGATCGAAGCCTATGCTTCGACCAGCGCCAACAACAATCCATTGTCCAAAACCCTGGCGCGGGAGGCTTTACGCCTTCTGGGCGCGAATATCGAACGGGCAGTTTCGAATGGCTCTGATGTGGAAGCCCGTTCAGCAATGCTGCTTGGCTCCATGCTTGCTGGCCAAGCCTTCGCGAATTCGCCAGTTGCGGCCGTGCATGCGCTGGCTTATCCGATCGGTGGCACATTTCATGTTCCGCATGGATTGTCGAATGCGCTGGTTCTGCCACATGTCTTACGTTTCAACGCACCCGACGCTGCGCATCTTTACGCCGAAATTGCCGTCGATGCCTTTCCGGAATTGGCAGAAGAGCCCGCCGTGCAAGGGCGGACAGCAGGCTTCATTGACGCGTTGGCGGCTCTTTCGGCACGGCTTGGCTTGCCGCAGGGGTTGCGGGACGTCGGCATCACGGAAGGCGATTTGCCAAAGCTTGCATCCGACGCCATGAAACAACAGCGGTTGCTGATCAATAATCCGCGTCCTGTTTCGGAAAACGACGCACTAACAATATACAAGGCTGCCTTTTAATGGCGACCGGCGCTTCCCGGTCGCAATATAAGGTCTTTCAATCCATCCAAACCCGCTGGATGGATAACGATATTTACGGCCACATGAACAATGTCGTGCATTATTCGCTGTTCGATACGGCAGTGAATGGCTGGCTGATCGAACAAGGCGTTTTGGACATTCATGCGGGGAACGAGATCGGGCTCGTAGTCGAAACCGGCTGTCGCTATTTCGGAGAAGTTGCATTTCCCGATCTGGTTCATGCAGGATTACGCGTTGCAAAGCTCGGTACGTCGTCGGTGCGTTATGAGGTCGGGCTTTTTCGAAACGATGAACTGGCGGCGGTTGCCGAAGGGTTTTTCGTTCATGTCTATGTCGACAGGCAAGACCGTCGACCAAAGCCGCTAAGTGAGCCACTGCGCGCAGTGCTGGAGCAAATTACAATATGACCGAAGCGCCCGACGACGACCGCGAAAGCAACCGGATCATCGATCTTGAACGGATGGTCGCCGAACAGGACCACGTGATCGGTGAGCTTTCCGGCGAGATTGCCGAACAATGGAAGGTGATCGAGGGGCTGCGCAAGAAGCTTGACGTGCTGACGGACCGCTTTCTGGTTCTGGAGGAACAGACCGCTCCGGATATTCCCGTCACCAAACCGCCTCATTGGTGATTATGAATATTTGTTCAGGAACAACGTTTCGCTTCGCACGTTTTGCTTAGCGGGGAGTGGAGGTTCTGAAACATGTCGATTACCAGAATGTCGTCTAGAGCTGAATTCGAAACGGGTGCTGGCTCGCTGAACGACGCGCGCGCTTGCGATGGAACATATTCGGTTTCGAATGCGCGAATGCACCCGGTGGTTCCGGTTCTCGATCAGCGCCAATCCCTTGCGTCGCTGATTGGGCGCTTGGCTGACACCGCGCCTGCGCAGGTCGATGTCGACTGGAAAAAGTGCGTAACTGGATTAAAGCAGCTTAATCCTCAAACAGGTCGCCGTTTCCGCATGCTGTGGCCGGCAAATGATGGCGGACGGCCCAAGATCGTTGACGTGAAAAGCACTTTGCCGCTTCACATTCTGACCGGCGCGGTTGCAGTTTTTGCCGTCGCCTTGATCGCTGCGGGCGCAATCAGCCTTGCGACACATCCGGAATGGGCGCCGTGGGTAGCGCCGATCGTGACTGCATTTCTGTAAGACCAGTCTTCAAATGCCTTCCATCTTGAATTCGATCGCTTGACCGCCGGCGTTGCGCGGTCTGGCAAGGAGCGCAATGCGAGACAATGCGGGTACTGTAGCCTTGCGCGACGCAGCGCTTTTATTTCGAGCTAACGCTCTGGAGATTTCGATCGTCGCTGGTTCCAGCTCCCTTAAAATCCCCATACAAAAAGGCCACCGACGAGAGCCGGTGGCCTTTTTGTTTTTATCGTCAACCGATCAATAAGGGCAGCTATTATCGGCCATGTAATCGTGGACTTCGATTTTTCCGTCGACGATATCAGCTTTGGCTTTCTCGACAGCTTCCTTGATGTCTTCGGTAACGAGATCCTTGTTGTCGTCGTCCATGGCGTAGTCTACGCCGCCTTCCTTCACGCCAAGAACATTGACGCCGGGTTTGAACTCACCATTCTTCGCATCGTTGAAGGCGTTGTAGACTGCGACGTCCACGCGTTTGACCATGGACGTCAAGACCTTGCCCGGCTGCAGCCCATTCTGGTTGGAATCAACACCGATGCCGAGCTTGCCAGCATCCGCAGCAGCCTGAAGAACACCAATGCCGGTACCACCGGCAGCCGCGTAGATCACGTCTGCGCCCTGACCGATCTGGGACTTGGTGATTTCGCCGCCTTTGGTCGGATCGTTCCAGGCAGCAGGCGTATCGCCGGTGTAGTTCTGAATGACATCCGTTGCGCCGGCAGCCTTTGCGCCGCCAACATATCCGCAGGCAAATTTGCGGATCAGCGGAATATCCATGCCGCCAACAAAGCCGACCTTTTTGGAAGCGGCCGCATGGGCCGCCATCACGCCGACCAGATAAGAGCCTTCCTGCTCCTTATAAACAACGGACTGCACATTGGGCGCCTCAACAACGGCGTCGATAATGGCGAACTGAACTTCCGGGAACTCGGCAGCAACTGTTTCCAGCGTCGGTGCCCAGGAAAACCCTGCCATCACGATCGGCGAACGGCCATCTTCGGCAAAACGGCGCAAAGCCTGTTCGCGCTGGGCATCATTCGAAATCTCGAACTCGACATAATCGATCTCCGATTCCGACTTGAATTTTTCGGCGCCGTTATAAGACGCTTCATTGAACGATTTGTCGAACTTGCCGCCGAGATCAAACAAAAGCGCTGGCGAGATGTCTTCCTGCGCAAAAGCGGGGAAACTCAAGGCCGTGGCGGTCAGCAATCCGAGAACGATACGTTTCATTATGTTCACACCCTGTCGGTTGTCGCTTGAAGCCACCGCAACTCACGAGGAATGCGGTGGCGAACGGGTTTGTCCCGCTTGAAAGTGACTGTGGCACGCGACGACCGGAATTTCACGTCCAATTTTAGGGAAACTCCCAGCAAGCGTCAGACTTTAGCTTTCTCGCTGGCACAGGGTTTGTGTCAGCCCACGTTTTGGGGGCTGACAGCGCAAGCGACGCCTGTTCCGCGCAGACCACAATAGCCACCGGGATTTTTGGCAAGATATTGCTGATGCTCTTCTTCGGCGTAATAAAACACCGGCGCGGGTTCGATTTCGGTGGTGATTGCGCCGAAGCCTGTTTTCGACAACTCTTGCTGATAGGCTGCGCGTGAAGACAATGCTGTCTGCAACTGCGCATCGGTGGTGGCATAAATCACGGAGCGGTAGGTGGTGCCGACATCATTGCCTTGTCGCATACCCTGTGTCGGATCATGGCTTTCCCAGAAAATTTGCAGAAGCTCCGCGAAGCTGACTTTCCGGGGATCGTAAACCACGCGAACAACTTCGGCCTGTCCAGTCAGGCCGGTGCAGGTTTCCTGGTAGGTCGGGTTCGGCGTGATGCCACCCGCAAATCCAACCGCCGTCAGATAAACCCCGGCTGTTTGCCAGAACAACCGCTCGGCACCCCAAAAACAGCCCATCCCGAAATAAACGGTTTCCAGGCCATCTGGCAGGTCGCCCTTCAACGGAACGCCTGAAACATAATGCGCGCGGGCCGTCGGAATTGGCTGTTCGCGGCCCGGAAGGGCATTTGCCGCTGTCGGCATTGTGGTCTTCTTGCCCAGAAGCTCTCTGAAGGAAAACATCGTCATGCCTTTCCATTGATCGCGAAACCAAACTGCAAAGCGCGGTTTCGGTTGCGCCTGTCATTTCCTTAGGCTGTTTGCGCTATTCGCCCGTAGCGCGGTTTCGGTCGGCGTCCGAGCACGTAAAAAATCAGCGCGCAGACCAGGAATATGATTGCGCCCGGCAGATCGCCGATAATTGGCGCGATGACATTCCAGGCTGACACGAAAGCGCCTTCCGTTTGGCTGGAAGCAGGATACGCGAACAAGGTTGTCTGCCCTGTTGCCTGCACGATCCAGTCTTTGAGCGAACTCAAAACCGGTTGTGACGCTGCGACCGAACGGGCGCTATCACCGATCGCCATGATCACGGCGATTGCAAGCGCGATAACGGACAAACAGCGAAATACAAAGCGAATCGAGCGCAAGGTCTGTTCTTTCGACAAAATGAACCTGAGCCCGAAGATAAGCATCTTGCCCCTTTCTCGCAATGTTCAGGCCGCGCACTGTGGGCGCCGTCTGGCCCTTCGATGCCAGGGACCGGCATATCAGGATGATCTTTGATCGCAGAAGGCTTGGGGAATGATTGAAACGCCCTTGGCATTCGCCGGTTAATCGACTAGGAAGCGCGCGTCCGGTGGCAATGCGCTTCGCGCTTTCCATGCTGCAGGACCGTGGAGAGGTGGCCGAGTGGTTGAAGGCGCACGCCTGGAAAGTGTGTATACGGGAAACCGTATCGGGGGTTCGAATCCCCCTCTCTCCGCCAGATTTTCTGTTCCCCGTACAAGCGGCTGACCATTTATATCAGGCGGTCAACGTCAACGACCGCGCGAGGCCGCGGGCAGGGCTCGAAGGCCGGCAGCCATGCCGCCCGCCTTCGTCCATGATCACCGGCGCATCAAGCAGCGGAATTAGCGAAACGCTTTAGATGTCAGCCACGAAGCGTTGTTTTTGGGTCCCGAGCCCTTCGATCCCAAGCTCGACCATGTCGCCATCTTTCAGGTAGCGGGGCGGCTTCATCCCCATTCCTACGCCGGGCGGCGTGCCCGTCGATATGATATCGCCTGGATTGAGCGACATGAACTGCGAAAGGTAGGAGACCAGGAACGCCACCTGGTAGACCATGGTGTTCGTGGAGCCCTTCTGCATCGCCTCACCATTGACCGTTAGCCACATTGCAAGGTTCTGCGGATTTGGCACCTCGTCTTTGGTGACGAGATAAGGTCCTATTGGCCCGAACGTGTCGCAGGACTTGCCCTTGGTCCATTGGCCCGCGCGTTCTGTCTGGAAAGCGCGCTCGGACACATCATGGGCGACGCAGTAGCCCGCGACATAGTCGAGCGCATCGGTTTCGCTTACATATTTCGCCGTCTTGCCAATGACGACGCCGAGCTCGACTTCCCAGTCGGTCTTTTCCGATCCACGAGGAATAAGCACTTCGTCGTTCGGGCCACAAATGGAGGATGTGGCTTTCATGAAGATGATGGGTTCGGGCGGGACAGTGGCGCCGGTTTCTTCCGCATGATCCGAAAAATTCAGGCCGATGCAGATGAACTTGCCCGTTCCAGCAACGCATGCGCCGATACGCGGATCGCCTTTCACCAGGGGTAGCGAGTCCTTATCGAGCGCGGCGAGCCGCTTGAGGCTGTCGGGAGACAGCGCTGCGCCCGAAAGGTCGGGAACATGTGCCGAAAGATCGCGGATATTGCCATCATCGCAGAGAAGCGCCGGCTTTTCAGCGCCCGGCTCGCCGTAGCGAAGCAGTTTCATCGTTGTTTGGTCCTTCCGGAATGTTGCTGCAGCGGGGCACGCGCGCCGCCCGTTCTGTCACGGGCAACGACAATTAGTTGAGCGTGGAAACGACCTTCCCGGCGAGTTCAATGGTGCGGTCGATATCCGCGTCAGTGTGGGCAAGCGAGATGCTGCCCTGCTTGGCGACTACCGGAAACTGGAACACGCCTTCCTCGATCAGCCCACGGCGGAAAGCGATGTCGCGTTCGCCATCGTGGTTGAGCACGACATCTCGCCAGCTCACCGGCGCATGCTCCATGAAGTAGACCGCGAAGGCCGACCCTTGGCGAACGATCGTTGTGGCATAATTGCGGGTTGAAAATACCTGTTTCAGCCCTGCTTCGAGCCGCGCCCCCAAGCGCTCCAATTCGCCGTAGACTTCCGTTTCGCGGGTCTTGAGCCGCGTGAGACAGGCTTTGGCCGCAGCGACGTTGACGGGATGTCCGTTATAGGTCCCGGCGACCGACACGCGATTTTTCGGCGAAGGGTCGCTGCACAGCTTCATGATCTCGCGCTTGCCGCCGATGACACCCATCGGATAGCCGTTCGCGATTGCCTTGCCGAAGGTGCAAAGGTCAGGCGTCACGCCCGACAAGGCTTGATAGCCACCAAGAGCGTGGCGAAATCCAGTCTTTACCTCGTCGAAGATCAGCACGGTGCCGTATTTGTCGCACAGCGCGCGCAGGCCTTCTAGATAGCCGGGCAGCGGCTTGACGATTCCGATATTCTGCAGGATCGGCTCAAGGATGATCGCGGCGACGTCTTCTTTGGCCAGCGCGCGTTCGGCTGCCTCGAGATCGTTGTACTCAATCGCCCGGACGACCTGGTCTATGACCTTCGGTACGCCTGCCGTGGTGACGCTAAGAGGATATTCTTCGCCCGGCTTATGCGGCTCGACAAAGGATGCCGGGTCCATCAGATTGTAGCTCACATAGTCCGAGCAGCCATTGTAGCCGCCCTGCATCACCACGACGACATCGCGGCCCGTATGGGCGCGTGCCAGGCGCAGCGCATAGCCGACCGCTTCGGAGCCGGTGCTGGTGAGCTGAAGCTGCTCGACACCCGGAACGCAATCAACGATGAGCTCGGCGATCTCGGCTTCCCAAGGCATCGTGCCGGCGCCGATCAGCGACGCGCCGGAGCGGATCGCCTCAATGACGGCCTCGTCAACCTCCGTGTCGCCATGCCCGAAAAGATATGGCGCGAAACCGGCGTGGTAGTCGATATATTCTTTGCCATCTGCGTCATAGAGATAGGCGCCCTTGGCGCGGACAAACAGTTTCGACGGATTGATGGCGCGGTTCAACGACATCGTGCCGCCCGCAATGAACTGGCGTTGCCGCTCAATGGTGGTCTGCAGGTTCTCTGACATATTCCTCGCCTTTCAGATTATTGCGGCCGTTTTTCCAGTCCCAGCGGCGGCGGAATATCAGCCTCGATCCTTGTTGGTGGGCGAAAAATGAAGAAGATTTAACGTTAAGTCAATGAGGGTTTGGTGTGTCATCGGCGAATTCGTTACTCGAGCGGATCGAGAGATGGCTTTCCTCTGACATGCAGACTTAAAATTTTTAACCGGCCGAGTTCTGAGGTAAGCAGTTAGCGCCGCCGCGCGGCTGTGATTGTTGTGTCATTTGCGGCTTGAGTTACTGTTCATTGGTGGCACCGAAGAACTGAGATGTCGCGGCAATGCCCGGTTACGCCCGGAAAGGATAACGCACTTGAACAAGCCTGAGAAACCTGGCGCGGACCGGACCGTAACGATCAAGGACGTCGCACGCGAGGCTGGAGTTTCTGCGATGTCGGTCTCGAACGTGCTCAACGGTCGAGGCCGCATCTCCGAGGCCACGGCCAAGCACATCCGCGAAGTTGTCGAGAAATTGGGCTATCGTCCATCGGTCGCAGCGCGACGGCTTCGGCTTTCTCAACAATGGACGATCGGCATGCTGATTGTCGTGGAGGATCCTGATTTCCTGAGCGATCAGTTTATCACCGCTCAGATAACGGGCCTGACGAACTATTTGACGGCCAATTCCTACAGTCTCATCCTGCGGGGAATAAAACCCTCGGATTTCCGCACAACGGGTCTTTTTCAGGATATCGAGGCCGATGGGATGGTGGCGATCCTTTCGGGTGCGCAGGAGCAGCGCGATTGGTTTATTCAAGAACTGTCCGCACTTCGCGTTCCAGTCGTGCTGATGCAGGAGCAGCGCCTTCCCGACCAGGTCGATTGCGCGGTCATACGCCAGGATGATTTTGGCGGCGGGTATCAGGTTGGTCAGCATATCCTGGCAACCGGCGCGAAGAATTGCTGGGTACTCCTGCCGCAGGTGGAGTGGGCGGCGATGCACGCGCGCATGGCCGGCGCAGCCCTTGCATTCTCTGAGGCCGGCGCTCCCGACCTCAAGATTCTCCGCTGTGGCGATGAGAGTTTCGATGTCAGCTATGAAGCGACGCGTGAGGCGCTTCGGCATGGGCCGTCACCCGATGCGATCATCGGCGGCAACGACCAGATGGCGATCGCGGCGATGAAAGCCTGCGTCGATGGCGGCCTGCGAATCCCCGAGCAGGTCCAGATCACCGGCTTCAATGCATTTGAAACCTGGCGCTATGTCGATCCTCCACTGACGACCGTCCGCTCGGCGGCGCACGCTTTGGGAGAGCGCGCGGCCGAAGAGTTGATTGCGAGATTTCAGGATGGACGTTTCCGGCAGCCCGAGATCGTCCTGCCGGTGAAATTCCAGCACGGCCAGTCGACGCTTTCGGTCTCATAACATCCGCCTTTACACCAGTTCGCAACTTTTACTTATGAGGCGTTTGACAACTCAAATGATCGGTGTATCGTTAAATCAATAACAAGATGAGCTTGCCGCTGTTGAGCGGGCGGGTCGGGGAAGAGAGGCCAAGGGCCGCGCATATTTGCGGATACTGCGACGCATTTCTCAGCGGTGCCGCGCGAAAGTGACAGAAGTCATGGGAAGCATGGGGATGGAGTCTAGAGGATGATTGTCGACTGCCACGTGAACATCTTCAACGCAGACCAGTTTACGCCGCCGGACGTCGATCTCAGCAACGGCGCGCGTCCCGGTGGCGTGGCGATGGCAGCGGATGCCGATACGCTTTATGCGGCAATGAAAGAAGTCGACAAGGCCATCATCTTTTCGCTTCGCTACAAGGATTCCATCGGCGTCGACGGCACAGACGAGGTCACTGCCAAGGCTGTCGAGAAATATCCCGACAAGTTCGTCGGTTTCGCCTGCGTTGACCCGCGCCGTCCGGATTATCTTGAACTGCTCGAGCACGCGATCGGCACTCTGAAGCTGAAGGGCGTCAAATTCGGACCGATCTATAATCGGGTGCCGCTCGACGATCCTCGCCTTGATCCCGTTTACGCCTATTGCCAGAAGAACGACATACCGCTGACCATGCATATGGGTACGACGTTCGCGCGCGATACCTTGCTTGATGCCGGTCGCCCGCTTCATGTCGATGCCGTGGCGCAGCGCTTTCCCGATTTGAAGATGATTATGGCGCATATGGGCCATCCCTGGATGGACGAATGCATCGTGGTGGCCCGCAAGCGACCGAACGTTTATGCTGAAGTTTCGGCGTTGTGTTATCGCCCTTGGCAGTTCTACCAAACGCTGATTTCCGCTCAGGAATATCTTATCACCGATCGGAACAAGATCTTCTGGGGAACAGATTACCCGTTCGCCCAAGTCGGTGAGTCGATCGAGGGTCTGCGTAACGTCAATCGTCTCGTCGACGGCACGCCGCTGCCGAAGGTTTCGCAAGAGACGATCGACGCGATCCTCCATTCAAATCCCTTCGAACACTGGTGGCACAGCCCTTTTTCGGTCTGAGCCGAGCAGTCCGCCTATGAGAACTCAATGGGAGATTAAAATGAATAAGCTTCTGGCCTTGACCCTTTCAGGTCTGATGGGCGCCGCAATGACAGTGTCATCGGCGACCGCGAGCGACGACTGGCCCAACCGTCCGGTTACGATGATCGTTGCGGCCGGCGCAGGCGGCGGCACGGATGCGACCGCCCGGTGGCTTGCCGCAGATCTCGAACAGAAGTTCGGCCAGCCCTTTAACGTGGTCAACCGCGCTGAAGGGGGCGGCATCGCCGGCATCACAGAACTGGCGAACGCAAATCCGGACGGCTATACGATCGGCATCCTGTTCAACTATGCGCCGTTTCGCCTGCTGGGCATGGGCAACCTTTCCGCCGATTCCTACACGCCGATTGCGCAGTTCAATTTCGATTACGCTGCCGTTCATGTGAAGTCCGACAGCGAGTTTCAGTCGCTCGCTGAGGTCATCGCGAAGTTGAAGGCTGATCCGCAATCCGTGACCATCGCTTGTGGCGCCGTTTGCCCCAGCAGTTGGAGCAGTGCTCTTTCCAAGGTCCTCATCGACAATGATATCGACATCAAAAGCCTGCGCTGGGTGCCGAGCGCCGGCGCGGCAGGCGGTCTTCAGGAACTCGTCGCCGGCGGCGTCGACATCCTTACCGCATCGCTGCCCGAGGCTACCGGCCTCATAGACGCCGGGGAGGTTCGTCCGCTGGCCGTTCTGGCTCCCGACCGTTTGAAGGCGTTTCCAGACGTGCAGACCGCCGGCGAACAGGTCCCAGACGCTGCGCCGGGTGGCGTTTTCCGCGCTATCGTGGGCCCTGCGGATCTGCCGGAGGAAGTCGTCGACAAGCTGGAAGCAGCGACAAAAGAAATCTACGAGAGCGAGGCATTTCAGAAGAACATGTCCAAACGCGGTTTCGGCTTGCGCTTCGCGGACAGAAAGGGCCTGCGCGAAGGGATGAAAACCCATGAAGCGGATACGGAAACGGTGCTCAGGGCGGCGGGCGCGGTTCAGTAAAGCCGCAACCGCCAGGTGAAATCGGGAAAACGCGCGGCAAAGAGCGGACTGTAGATCTGATGAAAGTTTCCGACATTATAATGGGCCCGGTCATCGTCGGCATCGGCGCGAGTGTCTTGATAGCCTCGACCATGCAGCCGAAACCGTTCTTCGGGTCCGGCTATGGAGGAGGGCTGTTTCCCTCCATTGTCGGAACGGCTCTCATCCTTGCGGGCTTGACGCTGACCATCGATGGGTGGCGCCGGCGCTCCGTCCAGCCGCTCATCGTGATGGGCAACTGGGTGCGCTCGCCGCGGCATATCGCCAATGGTGCGGTCGTTCTGGGAGCAATCGGCTTCTACATCCTGTTTTCCAACACGCTTGGCTTCATCATCACCGGGTTCCTGGTGGTGTTGGCGACCCTTTTGCAGTTCACCCGCGCTCCGCTTCCATCGCTTGTCGTTGCGGTCGTAACGACACTTGTCGTCAAGTTGGCCTTTCAGGACATGTTGCTGGTGCCACTGCCCTGGGGCGTTCTCCAACCCTATATGGGAGCCCTGACATGGAGGTAATTTACGGGGCTTTCCTGTCGCTCATGGAGCCACATGTCCTGCTCGTCATCCTGCTTTCGTCGATCTTCGGGCTGTTTGTCGGCGCAATCCCCGGTTTGACAGCCACCATGGCGGTGGCTCTGCTCGTTCCGGTCACCTTTTTCATGGCGCCGTTGCCGGCAATTGCCGCAATTGTCAGCGCCAGCGCGATGGCGATTTTCGCCGGCGACATTCCGGCTGCGCTGTTGCGCATTCCCGGAACCCCATCTTCTGCCGCCTATACCGACATGGCTTACAAGCTTACGATGCGAGGAAGAGGCGAATTGGTGCTGGGGGCCTGCCTCGTTACCTCGGCGATTGGCGGGCTGGTCGGCGCCGTTTTCCTCATGTTTTTCGCGCCCGCAGTTGCACGGTTCGCGCTGAACATCAGCAGTTACGAATATTTCTGGCTGGTTTGCCTCGGGCTGACCTCCGCGGCATTCATCGCCCCCGGCAGCGCGGTCAAGGGCATGATCTCGCTGTTGATCGGCTTGTTGATTGCAATGATCGGCTTGTTCCCGGTAACTGGCCAGCCGCGCTTCACCTTCGGCAGCACTATGCTTTACGGTGGGGTTGGCCTGGTGGCGACGCTGATCGGCATGTTCGCCATAGCCGAGATTCTCCGATTTGCCTTTGCACGGGAGCCTGTGCCGGAAAAGGCGACAACCAAAATAGGCAGCATATTTAAAGGTCTGATGCCCGAGCTTTGGAAATACCGCCGGGGCTTTGCGAGCGGCATCGTTGTGGGCACCGGGACCGGTCCGCTACCGGGAGCCGGTGCTGATATCGCGGCATGGATCTCTTATGCGCTTTCGCGCCGTTTCTCGATCAATCGCAAAGAGTTCGACGAAGGAAATCTGGAAGGCATCATATCGGCCGGTGCGGCCAACAATGCCAGCGTGTCTGCCAGCTACGTTCCTGCCACGGTGCTAGGCATTCCCGGGGATTCCATGACGGCGATCGTTATCGGCGTCCTGTTCATGAAGGGACTTGCTCCAGGCCCCGCAATCTTCCAGAACCAACCGACGTTAATCTACGGTATCTTCCTTTCCTTTATCCTGGCGAATTTGCTGATGATCCCGCTTGGTTATGCGGCGATCAAGCTGTCGCGCTACATCCTGGATGTACCGCGCGAGTATCTGATGCCGATCATCCTGATATTTTGCATCGTGGGTGCTTTTGCGATGGACAACACCTTGGTCGCTGTCGTGACCATGCTGGTGTTCGGGGTGGTCGGCTGGTTTATGGAGGAAAATGGCTTCCCGATCGCGCCGGCTTTGCTGGGCATCGTGCTCGGCCGCATGCTGGAGGAAACCTTCCTCACGTCGATGATCAAAGCACAAGGCGATTTTCTACAGTTCTTTTCACGGCCGATCGCAGGAACTCTCGGCGTGATAACGGTCCTGATCTGGATTTCGCCAGTCGTGATGATGATCTGGAAGCGTGTTGGGCGGCGCCAGGCAGCCGCCTAGCCCGCCGTGCCCGAAGAGATCCGGGGATCGGGTGCGATGCAGACGGTTGAGCCTAAGGCGCCATCCTTTCCGACGGCAAATCAGTCGCTCTACGCTTATTTGATAAAGCTCAAGACCTCATCCAACTGGACGACGTGACAATAGATCATGTTGATGATCTCCAGCTCACGCTTGTGCAGTTCATCGGTCGCAGCCGCCCCGCAGTCGTCGACGACGATCACGCCGAAGCTCTCATCGGCGAGACTCCGCACCGTGGAGGAAACGCACTGGTCGGTGAAGATGCCACAACAGATGACATTGCGGATGCCCATATTGTGCAGGATCAACCGCAAATTGGTGCCGGTCAGCGCGCTGTCGGTGGTCTTTGTGACCACGATCTCGTCGGCACGCGGTTCGAGTTCCGGTACGATCTGCCCTTCCGGCTCATCCTTGGGTAACAACAGATAGTTGAAGCCGGGCTTCTTTTGGCTGAGCGAACGGTCGCGTCCGTCGGGCTTGAGGCATGCGATCCGAGCAAAGATGACCTCAACCTTGCGCTTGCGGCATTCCTCGATCAAGCGAGCCGTGTTCGGGATCACCGTTTGACGCATACGGTCGTAAAACGGTTGCCAGCGCTTCGTTTCCTCAGGCGTTTCCTTCGGATCGAGGTAAGTGTTCTGGATGTCGATGACGAGAAGCGCAGTTGTGTCCGGATCGAGCGTGATATCGTCCGGCTCTTCTGCATTCGCATAGTAGAAAGAGCGATAGGCGGTTTTCCAATTCATGCGGATTTCTCCTTCTTTCGACGTCCCCGGATCAGGATGTGGCCGATCTCGCGATTGGAGAAGAGACCGCTCGGCCTGAGGATCATCACAGCAATCATGGCGAGGGCCAGCACGATTTCGGTCAGCCCCACGATCTGGCCGGAGCCGACCGACACGGTGTTGAGCCAGGCTTCCGTGCTGCGCAGCCCCTCATAGGCGAGTGTGATCAGGATCGTGCCGGCGACCGCGCCGGTGACCGTATTTGCGCCGCCGATGACCAGCATGGTGATAATGAGAAACGTTTCCTTCAGATAAAAGGCCTTCGGCGCGAAGGAGGTGATGAAGTGCCCCCAAAGCGCGCCGCCGACGCCGGCCATGAATGCGGCCAGAATGAAGGCTAGCCAGCGAAGATGGGGAATATTGGCGCCCATCGCCGCAGCGGCGACTTCATCTTCCCGAGAAGCGCGTAAAAGC
>JAFAGL010000129.1 GCA_023422735.1 Pseudomonadota bacterium | reverse complement strand
AAGACCTGGTCGGAAAAGATGGCGAGTTCGGATCCCGGCAACGCATCGTGTGGATTTGGACGCCCGCCGGTCGCGATCAGGATATGCTCGGCGGTCACCGTCTTGCCCGATGCAAGTCTCACCGTATGCCGATCTTCCAACGCGGCGCGTTCATCGAAAATCGTGACATTGGTTTTGTCGAGCCCTGCACGGTAAATCTGCTCCAGACGCGCGATTTCCTTGTCCTTGTTGGCGATCAAAGTCGGCCAATCGAAGCTCGTTTCACCCACAGTCCAGCCATATGCCGCCGCATCCTCGAACTTTTCGGAAAATTGCGACGCATAAACGAACAGTTTTTTGGGCACGCAGCCGCGGATCACACATGTGCCGCCGAAGCGATATTCCTCGGCCGCAGCCACCCGCTTGCCCATTTGCGCCGAAACGCGCGCCGCACGCACACCGCCAGAGCCGCCGCCGATAACGAAGAGATCGAAGTCGTATGCCATGGCGGTAACCTTCCTGCAGGACGTGAGAAACGCGAATATCAGTCGACTTGAGGTATGGAACCCCGGACCAAAAGAAAAGCCCGGACAAAGCCGGGCTTCACCAAATTCGCCAGGTTCTGCTTATTGCTGGGCCGGCGGGGTCGTCGCAGCGGCACCGGCTGCTTCAGCCGCCGGCGAACGCGGGGCTGCCGCTTCAAACGATTCGGCGACTGTCATCGCCAGATCGCGTGCAACGCCGCGCTGCCAGATTTCGGCAGCCTGCATGACCTCACGCGTCACGCGTCCGCCCTGCTCAAGAAGCTTGGCGCCGGTGGGCGAACCGTAAAAGGACGCGATCTCCTTCAATTCCTGCTCGGAAAACGCGCGCGCATAAACCTGTGCAGCTTCGTTTTCGAGATCGGTGCGGCGCGATACAAGTGCCAGTGTCTTTTCATCGACCGTCTTGACGATCAGATCCTCGAGATTGGGATCCTTCTGGATCATCTCGCTTTTCAACGCCTGCGCGGCAGAAGGAAGAATCGAATCGAACTGGTCGGTGATCTTCACGGCAGCGATCGCCGAACGCGCTGCTGCCAGATGTGAAGGCGTCACTTCCTGCGCATAAGCCGAACCAGCGGCGAAAAACATGGCGGCACCCGCCATGCCGGCAATCATCCGGCGCGCACGAAACATCTGAACCATGAGAAAATGAACTCCTTGTCAGCCAGCGGACTGCATCGTTTCGATGCCGTCTTCGCCCGCAATGATGGCAATGGTGGTTAGTCCCAGAAACAGTCCATGCTCCACGACACCGGGAATGGCGACGAGGGCAGCCCCAAGCGCTCTTGAATCGGGAATGCGGCCAAAAGATGCATCGAGAATGAGATGTCCCCCATCCGTGACATAAGGTTCGTCACGAGACGTTCGCAACGAAATGTCGCCGGTCAATCCGAGCTTTCCAGCCATTTTCTCGATCAGCATGCGGGTCGATTTCAGCCCAAAGCGATTGACTTCGATTGGCAGCGGAAAAGCGCCCAGGCAATCAACCTTCTTGCTGCCATCAGCGATGACGATCATGCGTTGGGCCGCGCTTGCGACGATCTTTTCGCGCAACAGCGCGCCGCCGCCGCCCTTGATCAGGTCAAGTGAGGGATCGATCTCATCGGCACCGTCGACCACAAGATCCAGGACCGGCATCTCGTCCAGCGACAACAGTGTGATTCCAAGTTCAAGGCAAAGACGCGCAGTCCGCTCCGAAGTCGGCACGCCGGTAATCCGCAGGCCGTCGGCCACCTTTTCCGCCAGAACCTTCACAAATTCCTCGGCGGTCGAACCGGTCCCAATTCCAAGCCGCATACCATCTTCAACATAAGTGACGGCTGCGCGTGCAGCTTCGATCTTTCGGGTGCTGGCGTCCATGAGCTTTTTCTTGTTGTTCGTGACGGGGCTCCTATCATCTTTGCGCGCAAGAACAAAGCGGCCTTGCCCCTCCATTCACCGACGCGTATCGCTGAAACATCATGACCCAACCGATCATCGTCTTCGACCTCGACGGAACGCTCGTCGATACCGCGCCGGATCTCATCGCCGCGCTGTCCTTTTGTCTTGCCGAAAGCGGCTTGCCGGAAATCGATCCGAAACTGTTTCGCGCTTATCTCGGCATGGGAGGACGCGCGATGATCGATCGTGCCTTTCGCCAGGCCAATCGCGCACTCGACCCGAAAGAGCATGAACGGCTGATCGCGACGTTCCTGAAACATTACACCGACAACATTCCCGGCCAGTCGCAGCCTTTTCCCGGGGTACTCGACGCCATGCAGCGCTTTTCCGATGCCGGTTGGAAACTGGCGATCTGCACCAACAAGTTTCAGGCGCTCAGCCATGCGCTGATCGACGGTCTTGGGCTGAACGCCCGGTTTGCCGCCAATTGCGGTGCCGATACGTTTCAATGGCGCAAGCCCGATCCCCGTCATCTGCTTTCCACCATCGAACAAGCGGGCGGCGACCGCCATCATGCGATCATGGTAGGCGATTCCAAAACCGACATCGACACCGCCAAGGCTGCGGGCATTCCAGTCGTCGCCGTGGATTTCGGATATACGGACCAACCCGTCGCGAGCTACGAACCGAGCCTTGTCATTTCCAGCTATGACGACCTGACAATCGAAGTTGCCGAGCGCTTGATCAAAGCCGCAAACGGAGCCGAGAGTGCCGTTTCAAATGCCAGCTTGACTTGATTCTGGCCCGCCCGTAAGACCGCGCAACGTTTCGGCGCCGCGGCGCCCTGGCGGGCGATTAGCTCAGCGGGAGAGCACACCCTTCACACGGGTGGGGTCACAGGTTCAATCCCTGTATCGCCCACCATTCCGCTTTCCTCGAACAGCCTGTGTTTGCGTCGCAAACCTGCCGCTTTCATGAGGAAGTTTGCGATTTCCAGCCATCGCGCATGAAATGGCCTCATCGGCCAAGCGCTGAAATCATCATTGTTAAGCCAGGAATATGAATGAAAGTCCTGATTGCCGTTGCAGCCTCCGCTGCGCTTTTGAGCGGGTGCGCGTCGGCCATTCGCGGCACGACTTCCAAGGTCCTGGTAACATCGGAACCTTCGGGAGCAGCCGTGCGAACCTCGCTCGGAGATAGCTGCCCGGCAACGCCCTGCACGCTTGTTGTCAGCCGCAAAGCAACCTTCACGGCCTATGCGCAATTGGAAGGCTACAAACCTGGCAGCATCTTTATCGGCACCCGGACTAGCACGGTCGGCGCCGCCGCAACCGCAGCCAACATGATGGCGACCGGTTTTGTGGGCACGGCCATCGATTCGTCCACCGGCGCAGCACTCGACCATCATCCGAACCCGGCGCATATCGTGCTCATACCCGAAGAAGCCAAGCCGGCCGCAACGCAAGCGACACCGGAAACGCAGCCAGCAGCGCCAGCGGACCCAGTTAACAGGATGAACGCCCCGGCAAATTGACGCACGCGAACGTGGCTTTGCGCGCGCAGTCGACCAGGCGTGGCAAAACTGCCGCAGCGCCAGAATAACGGTTTACGGTTGCTTAACGGCTTTAACGGCAATCGATACAATCGAAAGATGTGCGATTCAGCGACGTAGTCGTGCGCGAGCCATCTGCTGTTATCGATCCAGCGCGATTGAGGGGAAAAGCCGTGTTGCCGAAGAACCCAGTGAAACGCGGGCTTGTTCTCGCGCTTGTTGCCGCCACCTCAATGTCGAGCATTCCGGCAGCTTCGGCAGAGCCGCTTTTCAATCGCTGGTTCGGCAACCGGGCTTCCGAAAACCGCGGGCCGCACGCAACCCCGCGTCGCCAGCAGCAGGTTCCGCAAGCGATCCAGCCTGCAGCACCTGTTCAACCGGTGAAGCCAGCACCAATCGTCAAGGTTTCCTCGCCCAGCTACTACACTTATAAAACCGCAGCCTTGGTGGCGGTCGATTTTTCGAAACTGAAGCCAGGCGTTTCGACTGAAATCACCGGTTCGATCACGGCTGCGCCCGATCAAAGCCCATTCAATCGCTCGCTGGCGGGTTTGGTCGATTACCAATTGACTGCCGAAAAAGAGATCGCGGCGGCAATCGAACGCCATTACGCTGCCAACCCAGGTTTCATCTGGGTGCTCGGCAAGGCTCCGCGCATACGCGCAGAAGCCGCCATGGCTATGATGGAAGATGCGGCCAGCTATGGACTCGAGCCACAAGACTATCAGGTTTCGCGCCCGGAGGTGCTCACTTCCGGCAAGGAAGCGCTGAGCGACCCGGCATTGGCGCGCTATGAAATGGCGATGTCGGCACGAGTTCTGCGCTATATTCGCGACGCGCATTCAGGCCGCATCAATCCCAACCTTTTGTCGGGGTATCATGATTTTGCGGCCAAGCCGGTGGATTACGATGCAGCCTTGAAAGCGCTTTCCAGCGGCACCGACGTCAAGCAGTATCTGGAAAGCCAGCACCCGCAAAACGCCGAATATGCGGCTTTGCGCGCTGAGTTGAAGGCGCTGGAAGATCAGCCCGATGATCTCGTTACCGTGGATGCGAAGCTTTTGCTCAAACCGGGCGAAAGCAGTGCAGAACTACCCAAGCTGATGCGATTGATCGCGCAAAAGGGTGACGACGCGTTCCAACAAAAGCATGGCGCGGTTCTCGCTTCTGCCGGCGGAACGGAGGTCTACACACCGCAGCTTGTGGAAATCATCAAGGCTGTGCAGGTTTCGCACGATCTGAAGCCGGACGGCATCATCGGCTCGCGCACCGTTGCGGCGGTGGCGGGCGTTTCGAAAGCGGACAAGGTCGTCAAGGTCAAGGTCGCGCTCGAACAGTTGCGCTGGCATCCGTCCGACCTCGGCCAGACATTTGTTTTCCTGAACGCTGCAGCGTTCACCGCAACCTATCGCGAGGATGGTCGCGACAAGCTCTCGATGCGAACTGTCGTCGGGCGTCCGGGCAACCAGACAAGCTTCTTCCAGGACGAACTGGAGCGCGTCGAATACAATCCGTATTGGGGCGTGCCGCGCTCGATCCTCGTCAATGAAATGCTGCCTCGGCTGCGCAGCGATCCGGGCTATCTCGACCGTGCGGGTTATGAAGTCACCGATTCCAGCGGTCGCCACATTCCCTCGTCCTCCATCAACTGGGCAGCACATGGCAGCAACATCCCTTATAATGTGCGCCAAACGCCAAGCGAAGCGAATGCCTTGGGCGAACTGAAGATCATGTTCCCCAACAAGCATGCGATCTACATGCATGATACGCCGCAAAAGAGCTATTTCAGCCGCGATATGCGGGCGCTGAGCCATGGATGCGTACGTTTGGCCGATCCGCGCGCCATGGCGGCGGCGGTGCTGGGCACCGATACCGATCATGTGAAGAGCAAGCTGGCACAAGGACATTCCAGCGAGCGGATCAACCGCCATATCCCGGTCTATGTCGCGTATTTCACCGCATGGCCCGACCAATCAGGCAAAGTCGCGTATGTTGGCGATGTTTACGATCGCGACAGCCACGTGCTGGAAGCGCTCAACAAGACCACCAACTCACGCGCACCCAGCAGCTGAACCACTGAACCACGCTGGTCCCAGGCGGATTTGTTTGCCGCCTGGAACACCCGTGCCTTGAGATCGTTTCTGATCATCGCATTCGCGCATATCGGAGATTTTAAATGCTCAAGGGCATCGGCATCGTTACGCTTATTATCTTTCTTATCGGCCTCGCCGTGGTGATCGGTCTGTTGAAACTGATCTTCTGACCGGCCACTGGTCCAACGAATATGCTGTTTGAGCCCGGTTGCACCCGCTATGCAGCCGGGCTCACCGTAATTGAGGAACCATTGCGGGATTTATCCGCGCGACAAACCTTTTGCGGAGAGTTCATCAAGATAATCCTGCCATTTCTGGTCCTTCTCATGACCGAGTGTATGCAGGTACGCCCAAGTAAAAAGACCTGAATCGTGGCCATCGCTGAAAACGATGCGCACCGCGTAATTGCCGATCGGCTCTATGCGCGAGATTTCCACGTCGCGCTTGCCCGGCACCGTCACTTTTTGCTCGGGTGAATGCCCCTGCACTTCCGCCGACGGCGATGTGACACGCAAGAGTTCTGCTGCGATCACGAAAGGCTGATGCGCGGGAAAGGTGACAGTGAGGGTTTTGCGGTCTTTTGAAACGCGCAGTTCGGAAGGCGTGGCCATTGCTGCTCCTTGCCACGGAACACCGGCTTCTGCAAAGTGGATTTGTCGATGACCGTGATCGCGCCTATATCCCTGTTCCAACGCGAACACGAACTCCAACCCATGTCAGCCCCGCCGATGATCGACCCGTTTGGACGTGAAATCACCTATCTCCGGGTTTCGGTGACCGACCGGTGCGACTTCCGCTGCACCTATTGCATGGCGGAAAACATGAGTTTTCTGCCCAAACGGGATCTGCTTTCGCTGGAAGAACTGGACAGGTTGACCAGCGTTTTCATCGAAAAGGGTGTTCGCAAACTGCGCCTGACAGGTGGAGAGCCCCTGGTGCGCAAGAATATCATGCATCTGGTGCGGCAGATTTCGCGCCATCTCGATTCCGGTGCGCTGGATGAACTGACCATCACCACCAACGGCTCACAGCTCGCCAAACATGCGCAAGAGCTGGCCGATTGCGGGGTGCGCCGCATCAATGTGTCAATCGACACGCTCGATCCTGAAAAATTTCGGACAATCACGCGCTGGGGCGACATTGACCGTGTCATGGCCGGTCTGGATGCTGCTCAAAAGGCGGGCTTGCATATCAAGCTCAATGCGGTCGCCTTGAAGAACTTCAATGACCAGGAAATTCCCGATCTGATGCGCTGGGCGCATGGACGCGGGATGGACCTGACGGTGATTGAAACCATGCCTATGGGTGAGATCGACGCTGATCGTACCGACCAGTATCTGCCTTTGAGCAAACTTCGCGCCGATATGGAAGACAGGTTTACCTTTACCGACCTTGCCTACAAGACGGGCGGCCCTGCGCGTTATGTTTCGGTTTCCGAAACGGGAGGGCGGCTCGGCTTCATCACGCCGATGACCCATAACTTCTGCGAAAGCTGCAACCGCGTGCGCCTGACCTGTACCGGTACGCTCTACATGTGCCTGGGTCAGGAGGATGCTGCCGATTTGCGCGAACCGATGCGCGCATCAGAAGGCAATGAGCTGCTTTCCAACGCGATCGACGAGGCGATCGGCCGCAAACCGAAGGGCCATGATTTCATTATCGACCGGACCCGCAACCGACCAGCCGTCGCCCGTCATATGAGCGTAACCGGCGGCTGACCGGTCGCTATCATGATTTTCTTGGTCTGGACCATCCCTCCCTGCTTGCACTGCACCTCGTGTTGAGACAGGACAGGTCGGAACGGGAAATCTGAAGTGCCTTTTTCAGCCAATATGCGGGGAAGCTTGTTCATGGTCATCGCCATGGCCGGCTTCACCTTCAACGACGCGCTTACCAAGCTTGCGGGTCTCCATATCAGTCCCGCGCAGATCATGCTGGTTCGCGGGGTCTTTGCCACGACGCTGGTTGGTTTTTTGATATGGCAACAGGGCGCGTGGCGCCCGTTGCGCAGCGTGCTGATACCTTCCGTCGTCATTCGGGTCGCGGCTGAAGTCCTGTCTACATTCACCTTTCTAACCAGCCTCATGCATCTGCCTTTGGCAAATGCGACCTCGATCATGCAGGCATTGCCGCTGGCGATCACCATGGGCGCGGCGTTGTTTCTGCACGAGCCGGTAGGCTGGCGCCGCTGGTCTGCGGTGCTTGTCGGCTTCATCGGCGTGCTGATCGTCGTGCGACCGGGTTTCGAAGGCTTCAACAGCTATGCGCTGCTCACGCTTCTGGCCGTCGTTCTTTGTACCGTACGCGATTTGTCGACATCTCGCGTTCCAAAGTCGATCCCGTCGATCACCCTTTCCTTTCTGAGTTCGGTCGCGGTGACGATCAGCGGCGCCATCGCGTTGATCCCGTTCGGGGGCTGGAAGCCGATGGTCGCGCAAGACACAGCCGTGCTCGGCATCGCAAGTGTCGCTGTGCTGATCGGCTATCAGTTTGCATCCACCGCCGTGCGCACCGGCGAAATGTCGGCGGTGGCGCCATTCCGTTATACGGCGCTGCTGTGGTCGATCGCCCTAACGATCCTCGTTTTCGATGTTTATCCCGATCCACCCATGATGGTCGGCGCGCTGGTTATCGTTCTTTCCGGCATTTACGCCCTTTGGCGAGAACGCCAGATCTCGAAAACAAAGCCGGCGACGAAAGCCACCGGCCCTGCCATGGCGCCGGACGGCCTTTGATGGCATCTTGCCGCGCATGAATGACAAGATCATCGGCATCGTTCTTGCGGGTGGCCAGGCGCAACGCATGGGCGGTGGCGACAAGACCTTATTGCCGCTTAACGGAGGAACGCTGCTCGACGAACTGGTTGCCCGCTTGCAGCCTCAGGTTTCCGGCTGGGCATTGAGCGCGAATGGTAACCCTGAGCGCTTCGCGCGGTTCGGCGTCACAGTGCTGCCGGACGCAGGCGGCGTCAGCGAAGGACCGCTGTCCGGCATTTTGTCAGGGCTCAGATACGCATGTCAGAAAGATGCGCAGGCGATTGCAACCGTGGCGGGCGATACACCCTTCATACCACACGATCTGATTGCACAGCTGCGAGCAAGTACGAAGGAGTTGACGCGTCTTGTCGTCGCCAGTTCGAATGAACGTGTTCATCCGACAGTGGCACTCTGGCCGACGAGCCTTTATGCGCAACTGGCGGCATATCTGGAAAGCGAGCCAGATCGAAAGATGATGCGGTTTCTTGACCAAGCGGGTTACGAAACGCGCAACTTTTCCGCTGTGCCCGTCGATCCGTTTTTCAACGTTAACACGCCGGACGACCTTGCAACAGCCCGATGGATCGCGGATCTGCACCCATGACGCGACGTGTTTTTGGCATCACGGGCTGGAAGAATTCCGGAAAAACGACGCTGACCGAACGTCTGGTGCAGACACTTACGGAACGTGGATACAGCGTTTCAACGGTCAAACATGCGCATCATGATTTCGACATCGATATTCCAGGAACCGACTCGTTTCGCCATCGTGCCGCCGGTGCCCGTGAAGTCGCGGTTGTTTCTGCCCATCGCTGGGCCTTGATGCATGAAAGCCGCGACGGCGCGGAGCCGAGTTTGGATGCGATCCTCGAACGCCTGTCGCCTTGCGATCTGGTGCTTGTTGAGGGCTACAAACGCGGAGATCATCCCAAGCTCGAAACGCGGCGACAAGCGAGCGCAAGCCGGGAAATGCTTGCCAAGCAGGACGTGAAGATCGTCGCCATCGCGTCTGATGCGCCCGTTGACGATACAAGATTGCCGGTGTTCGATCTCGACGATGTGGCCAGGATCGCAGACTTCATCGTGGAAACTCTCCACCTGACAAAGCGCTGATACCGTTTCGACGTTGCATTTACTTCAAAAACAATGGGAATATTGCTCCACGAAGGCGGGAATGGCGCATCGTGCCAAAATCACCTGCTTTAAATACAGAGAGGAACATTCATGACCTTGTCCAAGCGTTTCAGCCTCGCTACTTCCGCTGCTCTTCTTGTCGCCGCCATGGGTTCGGCCGCGATGGCACAGGACACCACGATCCGCATCGGCACCGAGGGCGCCTACCCTCCGTTCAACAATCTCACTGCTTCCGGTGAACTCGAAGGTTTCGACGTCGATATCGCCCGCGCGCTGTGCGAGGAAATGAAGGCGAAATGCGAATTCGTCACCCAGGATTGGGACGGCATCATTCCGGCGCTGCAGGCCAAGCGTTTCGATGCGATTGTCGCATCCATGTCGATCACCGACGAGCGCCAGCAGCAGGTTGATTTCACCGATCCTTATTACACCAATTCGCTGGTGTTCGTGGCACCCAAGGACGGCGACTTCACGGTGGCTGAAGCCGATGGCACGACGATCGGCGTTCAGCAAGGCACGATCGCTGCCGACTTTGCCGAAAAGACCTATCCGGATGCGGATGTGAAAGCCTATCCGACACAGGTTGAAGCCTGGGCCGACCTGGAAAGTGGCCGCGTCGATTCCGTTCTTGGCGATTTCGGCGTGCAATATGGCTTCGTCAACGGTGACGACGGCAGCTGCTGCGAGTTCAAGGGCGATCCGGTCAGCGCCGACGACAAGATCGCGATCGCAGTGCGCAAGGGCGATACCGAACTCGCGGACAAGTTCAACGCCGCCTTGAAGGCTATTCGCGACAACGGCAAATACAAGGAAGTGAACGATAAATACTTCCCGTTCGATGTGTTTGGCGGCTGAAGCCTCGCGCTTTTCGCTTTGAACTCATAGACCAATAATGGCCGGTCACCGGGGAATCGCCACCGTGCGGAGCTTCGGTCCGGCCCCTTCATGACGGGTGACGGATCGCTTCATGGATTCAGCGCTGAGCCTGCTGAGTTTCGGCCCCGAAGGTTGGGGCGACGATATTGCGAGCGGCGTCCTCGTCACGGTCGCGCTCGCGATATGCACCCTGCCCTTTGGCCTCCTGCTTGGCTTTTTCGTCGCCTTGATGAAGCAATCGAGCGAGCCCTCTCTCCGTCTGGCGGGAAATATCTACACCACTATCTTCCGTGGACTGCCCGAACTTCTGACGCTGTTCCTGATCTTTTACGGCGCGCAAATTGGCGTTCAGCAGATCGCGGCATTTTTCGGCAGCACCACGGCAATCGAAATCAATGCCTTCGTCGCCGGAATGGTCGCGCTGGGCATCATGTTTTCAGCCTATGCGAGTGAAGTCTTTCTGGCCGCTTTCCGCGTCATCCCCAAAGGCCAGTATGAAGGCGCTTATGCGGTCGGCTTGAGCCACAGCCGCACCATGCGACTGGTGATTTTCCCGCAATTGATCCGCATTGCCTTGCCCGGCCTCGGTAATCTCTGGCTGATCCTTTTGAAGGATACGGCGCTCGTTTCGGTGATCGGCCTCGCGGATATCCTGCGTCAAGCGGGTATCGCGGCGCGTGTGACCAAGGAGCAATTTCTGTTTTTCGGTCTTGCTTGCCTTCTTTACCTCGCGCTCGCAATGCTCTCGTCGGTTGTTTTCAACGCAATCGAGAAATGGGCAGCTAAAGGCGGGGTGCGCAAGTGAATGCGGTTCCTGCCGAGATGAGCATGGAGCGTCCCAACGCTCCACCACGCCCTTGGACTGGCGCTCGTATTCTCGGTCACATTCTGGTCGGGCTCTGGATCCTCGTCATAGCGGGTCTGCTGCTTTACCTCCTGGAAGCCTGGAACCCGGAGCTTTTCGACCGCTATGCCGGTCGTTACTGGTCCGGTC
>JAFAGL010000073.1 GCA_023422735.1 Pseudomonadota bacterium | reverse complement strand
ACCTGCTCGATACGCACAGAGCCATCCTTGCGCTCTTCCCATTTTTCCGTCTCCACATGGGAGGCGTAGGGCAGTTCCTGATGCAGACGCAGGAAGAGCTTTTCACGCGTGATTTCCGCCGCGAGCTGGCGCATCGGCAGATCGGAAATCTGATCTTCCGGGTAATACCAGGGGCCAGCTGGAAGCGTTTCGGCAAGGTAATTCAGGAAATCCTGGCAGCCAGAGCCGGTCAAAGCCGAGATCATGAAAGTGCGGGTAAACGCGACCTTGTCATTGGCTTCGGCGGTCAGTTTCAGGAGGTTTTCCGGCTTGACCCGATCAACCTTGTTCAAAAGCAGAATCTTGGGCTGCGGAACATCGACCAGGCTTTCAAGGATCGCCTCGGCATCGCCGCGAATGCCACGCTCGGCATCGATCAGCAAAACGATCAGGTCGGCATCTTTCGCACCGCGCCAGGCCGTTGTCACCATCGCGGTGTCCAGCCGCCGGCGGGGACGGAAAATCCCCGGCGTATCGACGAACACGATCTGCGCCTTATCCTGAGTGACAACACCGCGAATAATGGCGCGCGTCGTTTGCACCTTATGCGTGACGATCGACACTTTGGAACCGACCAGCTGGTTGATCAGCGTGGATTTGCCGGCGTTCGGCGCGCCGATCAGCGCAACAAACCCCGAACGCGTATCGGGAACCGCATTGCCTGAGGCTGGCGATTGATCTTCATTCATTGGATTATATCCTCGTCGTCGGGCCAGACGTTCTCACGCAACAGCATGGCGCGCGCGGCGGCCTGTTCTGCTTCGCGTTTGGACCGACCCGTCCCTGTTTCTTCCGCCAGCTTGCCGATCTTCACCCCGACCATGAAAGTCGGGTCGTGATCGGGACCGCTACGGCTCGTTACCGTATAGGTCGGAGCGGCTGTATGATGTTGGTGTGCCCATTCCTGCAACTCGGTCTTGGCATCGCGTCGCGCCGACACCGCTTTGGCGGCATGGGTCTTCCAGAATGTGCGGATGAACTTGCGCGCGGGCTCGAAGCCACCGTCGAGATAGATCGCCGCAATCAGTGCTTCCATCACATCCGAGCGCATATTGACGCGCTTGCGACCTGTCACGCCGCGCAATTCCTTGCCGACCTTGATCCAGTCGGACAGACCGATGTTTTCCGCGATTTCCGCCAGCGTTTCGGCGTTGACCAGTGCATTGAGGCGCACGGACATGTCGCCCTCGTTGGAGGTCGGATAATCTTGGAACAACCAGTCGGCGACAACCAGCCCAAGCACGCGATCGCCCAGAAATTCCAGGCGCTGATAGTCTTCGCCACCCGCTGCGCGCGCACTCGCATGGGTCAGCGCACCGTTCAGTCCTTCCGGATCCTGGAACGTGTATCCGATGCGCGCTTCGAGTTCTCCAACAGACGGCTCGTTTTTCTTCTGGCGCGCCGACATCAATTGACGGAGTTCAATAAGCGCGATGCGCGCAATTCGGACGGCCAGCGCCAGATTTCCAGCGGACTTGCGCCACCTGCAATGGAGAAGAAAATGATATTGGCGCGACCGACAAGATTTTCTTCCGGCACATAACCAACCGCAAAACGGCTGTCGGTGGAATTGTCCCGATTGTCGCCCATCATGAAATAATGGCCGGGCGGAACGGAAAACTCACGCGTATTATCGCCCACGGCATTGGGAGACAGGTCGAGCGTATCATAGGATACGCCGTTCGGCAGCGTTTCGCGGTAAACATCGACCGGACGATTGGCTTCCGTGATATCCGGATTGTCGATCTGCCCAACATGCTCGCGCTTGACCGGCTCGTCATTGATGAACAACTGACCGTTGCGCATCTGGACGCGGTCACCGGGAAGACCGATAACGCGCTTGATGTAATCGAGCGAGGGATCCGGCGGATATTTGAAGACGGCAACATCACCCCGCTCGGGTGCGGTCGCCCAAATGCGGCCTTCAAACAGATTCGGGCCGAACGGCAGCGAATAGCGCGAATAGCCATAGGCCCATTTGGTCACGAAAAGATAATCGCCCTCAAGCAAGGTCGGCCGCATCGATCCGGATGGGATGGAAAATGGCTGGAAGAACAAGGTTCGGATTATCAGGGCCAGGATCAGCGCCTGGGCGATGACATTGATGGTTTCACCAAAGCCACCGCTCTTTTGATCTTTCTTGACTGCCACGCTTGTCTCGTCTCTCGTCCAGCGCCCGGAAAATGCGGCGCGCTTCATTCACTTCTCTCTTAACTGTTCAAGAGATTGCGGGCAATGCAGGGCAAGGCTGGAGAAAATGACGCAACAAGGATGCTTTCACGTCATTCCGGCAAGGCTTCGATGATTACGAAAGCCTGGGCAAGCGGATAATCATCCGTGATCGTCAAATGCACCACGGCGCGGTGTCGCTCCGGGGTCATCTGCGCAAGACGATCACTTGCTCCTGCCGTCAATGCCATGGTCGGCTTGCCGCCCGGCAGATTGACGACGCCCATATCGCGCCAAAAGACTCCGCGGGAGATGCCCGTTCCCAAAGCCTTGGCGCAGGCTTCCTTCGCGGCGAAACGCTTGGCGTATGACGCCGCGCGCTCCTTGCGTCGTTCGGACTTGGCCTGCTCGATCTCCGTAAAAACGCGAGCCCTGAACCGATCCCCATGGCGCTCCAGCGTTTGCTCGATGCGCCGGATGTCGATCAGATCGCTGCCGATCCCGATAATCATCTCAGACTGGCGCGTTGGCTTGGCGGGAACCCGGTTTCACAGGCGGAATTTTCGCCAGTTCTTCCGGCATCAAATCCGGTGGATAGGCCGGCACCTCATATTGCGCGAGCGCCAGAAGCGGCACGCCGACATCGGCCTTGCCCGCCGACCGATCGATGATACAGGCCGCACCCATGACATTGGCACCGACCTTGACCATCGCCGTGACCGTTTCCCGGATCGACAGACCAGTGGTCACGATATCCTCAACAATCACAACACGCGCGCCGTTTTCGATCTCGAATCGCTTCAACCGAAACTCGCCGTTTTCCCGCTCCACCCAAATGGAAGGAACGCCGAGATGCCGTGAGGTTTCATATGACGGGATCAGCCCGCCAATGGCCGGGCCCACGACGTAATCGATGCCATCGGCATAGGCATCGCGTATCTTTTCGGCAAGCGCCCGGCAAAGCTTTTCAGTTTTATCGGCGTGCATGAACACACGCGCTTTTTGCAGAAAGATCGGGCTGCGCAGCCCCGATGTCAGAATGAAATGGCCTTCCAGTATGGCGCCGGCATCACGAAAAACGTCGAGTACCTCTTTGGTATCCACGAAACTCTCCTATCAATCGTATCAGCCATTGACGCGCCGCGCGTCACTAACGCTGGATGTGTCCTTGAGTTGCGACAAAAGCCTGTTCAGATGCTTCAGATCCCAGACTTCCAGATCAATCATCATTTCGGTGAAATCCGGGGCCGTACTCACCATCGAAAGATTGTGAATATTGGCGTCGTTGGCCGCGATGACACCCGCAATCTCCGCCAATGAACCCGGCGCGTTGATCAGGGTCACGGATATACGCGCCGGAAATCGTTCGGCGGTTTCTTCATCAATATCCCAACGAACATCGATCCAGCGCTCCGGGTGATCATCGAATGCGGTCAACGAAGGAGACTGGATCGGATAGATCGTAATGCCCTGCCCCGGCTCAAGAATGCCGACGATCCGATCACCCGGCACCGCGCCTTCCGGGGCGAATTTCACCGGCAGATCACCCTGAACGCCACGGATGGGAACCGCGCCGCCAGAACGGGATTTTCGCGAAGACTTGCCAGGGACCTGGAACAGCATACCCGCAGCATTGCGCAGGTTGAACCAGCCTTCCTCCCGTTTGCGCGGCATCGGCGAAACGCGCTCATCCTTGAAATCCGGGAAAACGGCTTTGATCACATATTGCGAGGGCAACTCGCCGCGCCCCACTGCAGCCAGCACATCGTCGATTTCCTTGTGCCCAAGCCTATGCAGCACCGGCTTGAGCTTGTCTTTCGAAAAGCTCTTTCCCGTCCGCTCGAAGGCACGCTCCAGAATACGAATGCCAAGCCCGGAATACTGCTTGCGAATGGCATTCTTCGTTGCGCGACGAATTGCAGAACGCGCCTTGCCGGTCACAACCATGGATTCCCAGGCAGCCGGCGGCACCTGGGCTTTCGAGCGGATGATCTCCACCTCGTCGCCATTCTTGAGTTCGGTCATCAACGGCATGACGCGGCTGTTCACCTTCACACCGACACATGTGTCGCCGACATCGGTGTGAACGGCATAAGCGAAATCGATCGGCGTTGCGCCACGCGGCAAGGCGATCAACCTGCCCTTTGGCGTAAAACAGAAGACCTGATCCTGGAACAATTCGAGTTTGGTATTTTCCAGAAAGTCTTCGGGATTATCGCCTTCCGCAAGCGCCTCAATCGTGCGGCGCAGCCAGGCATAAGCGTTTGTATCTTTTGAAACGCCATGCCCGGTGGGCGCCGTCTTGTTGACGCCATCCTTGTAAAGCGCATGAGCCGCTACGCCATATTCGGCAATACGGTTCATCTCTTCCGTGCGGATCTGCAATTCGATGCGCTGTTTTGCAGGTCCAACGATCGTGGTGTGGATCGAACGGTAATCATTTTGCTTGGGCGTAGAGATGTAATCCTTGAAACGACCGGGAACCATCGCCCATGTCGTATGGATCAACCCGAGCACGCGGTAACAATCATCTACCGAGTTGACCAGCACGCGGAAGCCGAAAATATCCGACAGCTGATCGAAGGACAGCGCCTTGGTTTCCATTTTCCGGAATACGGACCAGGCCTTTTTCTGACGGCTGGTGACCTTTGCCTTGATGCCGAACCGCTCGAACAATTCCGACAACAGCGATTCGATGTCTTTCAGCGTCGTTCTGTTCCGCTCGAAAATCTCTGCCAGCCGGTTGGTCACCGTCTCGTAGGCTTCCGGGTTGATGTGCCGGAAGGCCAGTTCTTCCAGTTCCTCGCGCACACCCTGCATACCCATGCGACCGGCCAGGGGCGCGTAGATATCCATGGTTTCTTCAGCAATGCGCAGCCGCTTTTCCGGTGCCATGTGATCGAGCGTGCGCATATTGTGCATGCGGTCGGCAAGCTTCACGAGCAGAACGCGCACATCCTGTGCAATGGCCAGCAGGAGCTTGCGCAGATTCTCGGCCTGCTCGGCTTTCTTGGAAACAAGATCCAGCTTCTTGAGCTTGGTCAGCCCTTCCACCAGCCGGCCCAGATCCTGTCCGAAAAGCTGGTCGATCTCTTGTCGGGTGGCAGAGGTGTCTTCGATCGTGTCATGCAGCAACGCGACCGCAATCGTGGCCTCGTCCATATGCATGTCGGTGAGAATCGCCGCGACTTCCAGCGGATGGGAAAAATAAGGATCGCCGGAAGCGCGCTTTTGATGACCATGCTTCTGCATGGCGTAAACATAGGCCTTGTTCAAAAGCGCTTCGTTCACGTCAGGCTTGTAGCGCTGCACGCGCTCGACAAGCTCATACTGACGCATCATTGGTTGTCGCTCCTGAAACCGGGCACAAAAAAGGGCATCGCCGCCATCCTGCGCCGATACCCCTTAACTAGCATCAAATCGCCGCTGTAAAAGATGCGGCAATTGGGCCAAGTGGCCCAATGCTTAGAAGTCGTCGCTTTTTTCTGGAGCAACCAGGCCTTCGATGCCCGCGATCAGATCGTCTTCCGACATGCGATCGAAAGCGATATTTTCTTCAGGCG
>JAFAGL010000062.1 GCA_023422735.1 Pseudomonadota bacterium | reverse complement strand
GTTACATCCGGCCCCACCCACGAACCGATCGATCCGGTGCGCTATATCGCCAATCGTTCTTCGGGCAAGCAGGGCCATGCGCTGGCACAGGCATTGGCGGCGCGCGGCGCCGATGTGCAGCTCGTTTCCGGCCCGGTCACCATTGCCGATCCGAAAGGCGTTTCAACCACCCATGTGGAGACGGCGCGTGAGATGAAGGAGGCCGTTGAAACCCTGTTGCCTGCCGATGCGGCTGTTTTCGTTGCGGCGGTCGCTGATTGGCGAACCGAAGGCGAGGCTGCGCAGAAAATCAAGAAGGGGGCAGGCGGCCCCCCAGCCCTGCAGATGGTAGAAAATCCGGACGTTCTGGCCGGTGTCGGTCATCACCGGCAGCGGCCTTATCTGGTCGTGGGTTTTGCTGCCGAAACGCAGGATGTCGTGTCCAATGCGCAGGCCAAGCTTGCGAAAAAAGGCGCAGATTTCATTGTTGCCAATGACGTTTCCACGACAAGCGGCATTGGTGCGTCAGGCGTGATGGGCGGCAGTCGCAATCGCGTGCGGATCATCAGCCGCGACGGGGTGGAAGAATGGCCGGAACTTGACAAGGATGAAGTCGCCAGCCGTCTCGCCGATCTGATCGCCAAACGGCTCGAAACCGTGGAAGTCTAAGGTCAGGACGTTGCCCTGCAGGCAATGGGTTTGTCTTCGCCACCATCCATGAGGTCGTAAAGATCGGCGTCGTCGCCCTTGGTCCACCAGATATATTTGTTGCCGGCATAGCGCGCGCCTGATGCGGCAATCACATTGGATGCGATGATGCGCGTATCGTCCAAATCCAGCACCGCGATCGATGCGTCGCCCGAGTTGTAATAGGTCACGTCGACAGATTTGCCTGCGCAGTCAAACGTCATCGTCTGCGTTTCGACAGGATCGTCCATTTCAATCGAAATCGTATCGGCAAAGGCAGGGGCTGCAAGCAGGCTGGCGGCAAGAATGAGGGCGGTGCGCAATGTCGTGACTCCTTGTAGCGGGGTCTCCAGCTTGCGGCTCTATCGTGACAAAGAAAAGGCGGCGCGCTGTTGAAGCGGCCGCCTTTTCTTCATTAATCGAAGCGTGTAGTTACGCCGAAGGCTGCTTGGTTTTGCGCAGATATGGCAAAACGCGTTCAAAGCCGCCGAACTTTTCCTGCGCTTCTTCGTCAGAAACCGCCGCCGTGATGATGACGTCTTCGCCATTCTTCCAGTTGGCCGGGGTTGCAACCTTGTGCTTGGCAGTCAGCTGGATCGAATCCACTGCGCGCAGGATTTCCTCGAAGTTGCGGCCGGTCGTCATCGGATAAGTGAGGATCAGCTTGATCTTCTTGTCCGGGCCGATCACGTAAACCGAGCGTACGGTTGCATTATCAGCAGGTGTACGGCCTTCCGAACTGTCGCCGCTATCGGCAGGCAGCATGTCGTAAAGCTTTGCGACCTTGAGGTCCTTGTCGCCGATTAGCGGATATTCGACGGAATAACCGGTCGCCGTCGTGATGTCCTGCTTCCACTGTGCATGGCTCTCAACCGGGTCGACCGAAATGCCGATGATCTTCACATTGCGCTTGGCAAATTCATCCTGCAACCCGGCCATCGTGCCGAGTTCGGTGGTGCAAACCGGCGTGAAGTTCTTGGGGTGCGAGAACAGGATCGCCCAGCCGTCACCGATCCAGTCGTGGAACTGGATCGCGCCTTGCGTCGTCTCGGCAGTGAAATCCGGGGCGGTATCGTTGATACGCAGGCTCATACCTCGTCTCCTCTTTGCAGGTCGTCATTGTTTGAAACAGTCGCGCGTAATATATGCTTTTGTACGGTCAAAACGAGGCAGAACGCTTCAACCCAGGAAGGGTGTTGGAAGCAAATTCTCTTTTCGAAGGCGAAATGAGAACGGTGTACTCCTCTTCACCGGTGGTGACTTGCGCCCTTGATCCGGGCCTTCCCGCACGGCACATCTTTTTCGTCAGATATCGGGAAGACACATTGTGACAGCCAGCATGCCACGAGAAGAGTTCGGCACCTTGGAGAACGGGCAGGTGGTCGAGGCTGTAAGGCTGGCGAGACCGAACGGACTTGATTTGCGGGTCATCACTTTCGGTGCCGCTCTTCAGGCACTGCATGTACCTGATGCCTTCGGCCGGATGGCTGATGTGGTGCTCGGACATGATGATCTGGAAAGCTACCGGCTTCACCGCCAGTTTTTCGGCGCAGCAATCGGTCGCTTCTCCAATCGCATTGCCGGCGGGCGCTTCGATCTCGATGGCGCGACTGCTCATATTCCCCCGAATGAAGGACTGAATGCTCTGCATGGCGGCCCGCAAGGGTTCGATCAGTGTTTATGGACGATCGAGGAGATTTCAGCTGATCCAGTGCCTTTGATCCGTTTGTCGCTGGTCAGCGACAATGGCGACCAGGGATTTCCCGGTGAGGTTCAGGCTCATGTCACCTACAGTCTCACCGCAGACACCGAGCTGTCGATCACGTTCGAGGCGACAACAACACGTCCCACCGTGGTGGGCCTCACCCATCACAGCTATTTCAATCTGGGCGGGGTTGAAACTCTCTCCAGCGCAATGTCTCATCAAGTGCAAATCGAGGCTGCGGAGTATCTGCCGTTAGGCCATGATCTGGTTCCCGAAGGTGCGCCACAGCCCGTTGCGGGCACTGCATTCGATTTCCGGACGCTGAAAGCAGCCAGTCTCGATCTACGGCGGGCTGAACCGCAAATGCGGATTGCGCAAGGCTATGACCACTGCTTCTGCCTGTCGCGGGAAAGGCAAGCGCAACCGCGCTTGGTTGCGCGTTTGGACCATCCTCAAAGCGGTCGTTGCCTGGAACTATTGACCGATCAGCCCGGTTTGCAGCTTTATTCCGGCAACATGCTGACGGGCGGCGTTCCGGGGAAATATAACCAGCTTTACCGGCAAGGCGATGCGATCTGTCTCGAACCGCAAGCCTGGCC
>JAFAGL010000016.1 GCA_023422735.1 Pseudomonadota bacterium | reverse complement strand
GCCCTTGCGGCGCTGGCCGTGCTGGCCTGGGCCGTACTCGCGCTTGTTAACCGGAGACTTCGGGCGGCCCCAGATATTCTCACCAAGGCGGCGGTCGATCTTGTACTTGGCGGATTCGCGTTTGCTCATCGCATTTCCTTCGCAAAGTTAAGACCCGATGCGATGCACCGGATCAAGGAAACGCGCCCTCCTCTGACATCTCTTGCGAGCAAGTCTGACAGGATACTCCACGCAATGCGATGGAAACATCCACGGGACACGTTAAATGAAACACCGGGCGTTGCGGCCCGGTGCTGGATGCTCGTTAAACAGTTGCGATAACGAAGTCAACTCGCGGTGAATGTCGGCTTCTTTGTTCAACTGTCTTTTTTGGACGGGAGCCCTTTACGCTTAGTGTGGGCGAAATCTTCGAGCTGTTTCTCGCTCATCGATTCATACATTCCCTTGGATGCGCCCTTCAGATCTTTCTTCTTTGCATCACCGCGCTTGGCAGACAGCGCCGCGCCGGCTGCTTTTTGCTGTGCTTTAGAGGTTGCAGGCATAAGTGTGTTCCTCCGTGTGCCCGCACAACACTCAGGATAAGACAGTGGTTCCAGAAGCCAGCATTAATCCAAATCCGTGCATCAACCGCTTTGCTGAAAAGCTGACTTTACCACTGGTGAAAACAGCCAGATCGCGTTCGTGATCCTCGGTTCGATCTTTGTTCGACACGGGCAAGAGCGCCAAAGCACGGCGTGCGATAGCCTCCGCAGGATCGAGCCAATCCACCGGCCAGGGAGCGAGCTTGCGCATTCGGTTCGCCAGGAACGGATAATGCGTGCAGGCAAGCACCACGACATCAGTGCGCTTTCCATCTTTTTCCACAAAACAGGGCGCAATCTCGGCTTGAACGGCGCTTTCGTCCACAAATCCGTCGCGCATGTAGATTTCCGCCAGCCGCGCCAGTTGTGTCGACCCAACCAGGCGGACATGACATTGCTGTGCCCACTGCATAATCAGGTCGCGCGTATATTGGCGTTTTACAGTACCTGGTGTGGCGAGTACCGACACAAGCCCTGAGCAGGTACGTTCGGCAGCAGGCTTGATGGCTGGGACGGTGCCGACAAAAGGATGGGAGGGAAACGCCTCGCGCAGATCGGAAATCACCAGAGTGGAGGCGGTATTGCACGCAATAATCGAGATTTCCGGACAATACTTGTCAAGCAACTCACCGAATAACCGGACGATATGCATTCTCAGGGCAGGTTCTTCCCAATCCCCATATGGGAAGGCCGCATCGTCCGCCACATAGATGAAGCGCCTTTCGGGCATCAAAACCCGCGCTTCGCGCAACACAGTCAGTCCACCTATACCTGAGTCGAACAGGAGAACCGGTTTGTCAGTCATTCCCGGTCACGTCTTTCGAACCAGCAGGCAACCGTTGCATACGCGGAACATCCGCAGCCTGCTTGCGATCTGGATATGCTGCGCCCCGTGGTTCGCTCGGAGAAAAATAGTCGAGCGAGGAAACGATGCCGCGCAGCACTTTCAACTCGCCTGAGGTGAAGCCGGGGCGGCTGAACACCGCTCGCAACTTGTCGATCATTTTCGCCCTTTTGGCCTCAGGTCGAAAATACCCGCGCACGGCGAGAGCCGTCTCAAGGTGATCGGTCAATCCATTCAGGTCTTCCTTGGGTGCAGGCACGATATCCGGTCCCACAAAACGGGTCTGATATTCATCTGCAAGTCCAGACTTCATCCACTCATAAGACATCAGCAAAACCGCCTGCGCGATATTGAGTGATGCGAAAGCCGGATCAACAGGGAACGTGACAATTGCATCGGAGCGGCCGACCTCTTCGTTAGATAAACCAAACCGCTCGCGCCCGAACAGAATTCCGACAGCTTGGCCGGCCTGACTTCTGCTGCGGCTTTCCTGTATCGCTTCGATCGGCCCCAGCACCGGTTTGAACCCATCCCGTTGGCGGGCAGTCGTGGCAAGCACATAGCTCAAGTCGCCAGTCGCTGCCTCGACCGTATCGAAAACAGCCGCACCATCGATCACATGATCAGCCTTCGCCGCCGTTGCCCGTGCCGCCTCGTTTGGCCAGCCGTCTCTTGGCGCCACCAGGCGCAGGTCCCGCAATCCGAAATTCGCCATGGCTCGGGCAACCATCCCGATATTCTCGCCCATCTGTGGCTCGACGAGGATTATCACCGGGCCAGCCTGGATTTCTGCGCTCATTTGACTGCTTTCCAAGAATCCTCACCGCTCACTCGCACAATTTCCGCGAAAAGTGAAAATCAAGTTTGGGCCTAAAGTTTTGCAAAACTGTCGCGCATCCTGCTTGGCGTCGCCTTTGCCATTGGCAGTACCAGTGCTATAGGGGCGCCACTTATATCCGCATCGAACGGGCGCCCTGCCCGACAGTTCACGAGGTAAATCTATGACGAAGATCAAGGTGGCGAATCCGGTTGTCGAACTCGATGGCGACGAGATGACCCGGATCATCTGGCAGTTCATCAAGGACAAGCTGATCCACCCCTATCTCGACATCGACCTCAAATATTACGATCTGAGCGTCGAAAACCGTGACGCAACTGACGATCAGGTCACCATCGATTCCGCGAACGCGATCAAAAAATACGGCGTTGGCGTGAAATGCGCGACGATCACTCCTGACGAAGCACGTGTTGAGGAATTCAAGCTCAAGAAGATGTGGAAGTCGCCAAACGGCACGATCCGCAACATCCTCGGCGGCACGATCTTCCGCGAACCGATCATCATGAAGAACGTCCCTCGCCTTGTTCCAGGCTGGACGCAGCCAATCATCGTGGGCCGCCACGCCTTTGGAGATCAGTATCGCGCGACTGATTTCAAATTCCCGGGCAAGGGCAAGCTGACGATCAAGTTCGTTGGCGAAGACGGTGAGACAATCGAACATGAAGTGTTCGATGCACCCGGCTCCGGCGTTGCGATGGCAATGTACAATCTAGACGATTCGATCCGCGAATTCGCACGCGCCTCGATGAATTACGGTCTGCTCCGTGGATACCCGGTCTACCTGTCGACCAAGAATACGATCCTCAAGGCTTATGATGGCCGCTTCAAGGATATCTTCCAGGAAGTTTACGAAGCCGAATTCGCGGACAAGTTCAAGGAAGCCAAGATCACCTACGAGCACCGCCTGATCGACGACATGGTCGCGTCGGCGCTCAAGTGGTCCGGCGGTTATGTCTGGGCTTGCAAGAACTATGACGGCGACGTTCAGTCTGACACGGTTGCGCAGGGCTTCGGTTCGCTCGGCCTGATGACTTCAGTTCTGATGACGCCGGATGGCAAGACGGTTGAGGCAGAAGCTGCACACGGCACCGTGACGCGCCACTATCGCCAGCACCAGAAGGGTCAGGAAACCTCGACAAACTCGATCGCATCGATCTTTGCCTGGACCCGCGGCCTCGCCCATCGCGCAAAGCTCGACGACAATGCCCAGCTGGCACGTTTCGCTGAGACGCTTGAAAAGGTCTGCATCCAGACCGTGGAAAGCGGTTCAATGACTAAGGATCTGTCGCTCTTGATCGGCCCGGACCAGCCTTGGCTGTCCACGACCGGCTTCCTCGACAAGATTGATGAGAATCTCCAGAAGGCAATGGGCGCATAAGCCACCCTTCGCGAAAACTGAGAAAAGGCGCCGTGGAAACGTGGCGCCTTTTCTTTTGGAACCGATGGCTCACCGCAAAAAAGCCCGACAGGTACCTGCCGGGCTTTTCTTCGTTCCCCTTTGGATTATCAGCAGCTCAAGCGGCGGCTTTTCCGTAGCCTTCGGTTGCCACTTCCGAAATGGTCTTCAACACCTGCGAGGCAATCTTATATGGATCGCCCTGCGAATTCGGGCGGCGATCCTCAAGGTAACCCTTGTAACCGTTATTCACGAAGGAATGCGGCACCCGGATAGAGGCACCCCGGTCAGCGACACCATATGAGAACTTGTTCCAAGGTGCAGTTTCATGTTTGCCGGTCAATCGCATGTGGTTATCCGGGCCGTAAACCGCGATATGATCGTCAATGTTCTTATCGAACTGTGCCATCAGGGCTTCGAAATAATCCTTACCCCCGATTTCGCGCATATATTTGGTCGAGAAATTGCAATGCATTCCCGAACCATTCCAATCCGTGTCGCCGAGCGGTTTGCAATGGAACTCGATATCGATGCCGTATTTTTCGGTCAAACGCAGCAGGAGGTAGCGGGCCATCCAGATCTGATCAGCTGCCTTTCGCGAGCCTTTTCCAAAAATCTGGAATTCCCACTGGCCCTTGGCCACTTCCGCATTGATGCCTTCGTGATTGATACCAGCGGCCAAACAAAGGTCGAGATGTTCTTCAACGATTTCGCGCGCGACGGATCCAACATTCTTGTAGCCAACGCCCGTGTAATACGGTCCCTGCGGCGCGGGATAGCCTTGCTCCGGAAACCCGAGCGGACGGCCGTCCTCGTAAAAGAAATATTCCTGCTCGAAACCGAACCAGGCGTCTTCATCATCAATGATTGTTGCGCGGCTGTTGGAAGCGTGCGGCGTCACGCCATCCGGCATCATGACTTCGCACATGACCAGCACACCATTTTTACGTGCGGGATCCGGATAAAGAGTGACAGGCTTCAACACGCAGTCGGAAGAATTGCCTTCTGCTTGCATGGTCGAGGATCCATCAAATCCCCACAGAGGCAGCTCTTCCAGAGTAGGGAAGGAAGCGAATTCCTTGATCTGCGTTTTGCCACGAAGATTGGGAACCGGCGTGTAGCCATCCAGCCAGATATACTCGAGCTTGTACTTCGTCATTTGAACCTCTCGTCACCACGACCTTAAGCTGCAACGTCGGCACGGTCGTGACGGCAACCGACGGCTCCGCAAAAGATAAAGCAAGGTACATGCCAACTTTATCCAGGAATCCGTGAATCCTCTTTACGGCTCAAAAAGCTCGCGGTTTCAGCACTGGAACCCGCCCGGTCGAAAAACGTTCTCCGAGTCTGGTGATGCACTGCATCCAGTTGGGTTCATTTTCGCCTCTTTTTTAGGCACGCTTGCACCTTTTAAAAGCAGGCATATTATTGATGAATAAATCAGAGAGGAAAACGTAGGAGGCTTCGGAATGGCTACACCAAATACCTCTTCTGCGAAGATTTTTCAGTTTCCCGCCGGCGGCCGATCAGGACTGCCTTCTAACCATTCTGTTGCGCGACCGACCGCGAACAGAAAAGAGAATGATTTGGTCATAATGCCGGAAAGCGGATGGTATCACGCGGCAGAGGCGGCTTCCGACAATGAGCCGCGCAACTGATGGGTTATTCTATACGCGGGTCGGATCATTAGGTAGGGAAGCGTCTAGGCTTTGATTTGCCGCAGAATCTGATACGCAGCTTCCATATCGCGTTGGCGAAAGTCTCGCCGCGCCTTGGCTTCAGCGTCTTCGCCCCATAGGGAATTATTCCAGTCTTCATCCACATGAGCTGCTGTCCAAGCTTGAACGAAGTCCAGCTCGCCAACTTCCAAAGCCAGCGCAATCAGTGCGGATCCGGATATTGACGTGATGACGTGGAGTGCAGCGATCCGCAATGGGTCTGCATTCTGTCGCAGATGAAACCCGACTGCTGCGATCGATTCTTTTGGTTGCTCGACATGCATCACCCCTTCTGCGAGGAAGAAGCGCGCGCCTAGCTCCCGACGTGCCCACTCCAACAGCGGATCCCAAACTTCGCTTTGTAAAGCAACCAAGCGCTCGGGCGCGTCTGCGCGGTAAAGAATCATATCGGTTGCAGCAAAACGCATAATGTCTTCGACAACCGCCTGAGGATCGTCAGCGACACCATCCACCGCCGTGTTGACCAGACGATAAAGCGGCATGGTCGCCAGTTGGACGAACTCTTTCTGTGCGGAGAATTCATCCGCCACGGACTGCGCAGCAGCCTTTGTAGACAGAACAATTTCACGTTGACCGGGCGTACGGATGGCTCTGCCATCCAACTCGATAATCCAGCCGTCATCAGTATTGGAGACAGCGACAGCGCTATAGAAGCGCTTGGGCGCTACCGGCTTCGAAAGTTGCTGCGCACGCTTTACGGGATCAACCTGGTTTTGAGATGATCCGGTCTCCAGATCGCTGAGAATGTCGCGCATAGATATCGTGTCCTGGTGATCGCAGACAAATATGAAGTGCAGCTCGTCAAAATCGAGTCGCAGTGATTATTCCGCGCTTGCCTCATCGAGGCCTAACAGATTCCAGCTTTGAACCATATGCGGCGGCATTTCCGCAGTAATATCGATCCGCCCCCGATCAGGATG
>JAFAGL010000289.1 GCA_023422735.1 Pseudomonadota bacterium | reverse complement strand
CAGGTCCGACGCAGGAACCGAATTGTTGCTTACATAAGCTGCAACGACGTCAGCAGTCAGTTCCATCAATGCGGTGTTGTTTCGCGCGGAGCTGTCGCCAATTTCCATATTCGGGGCCTCAATATTAGTTACTGATATTATTTGCGCGCAAGGCGCTGGTTTGCACTCTTCGCCGATATCCTCCGCACAACGAAAAAGCTTAAGTCCTTTTGACCAAGACACGATCTAATGTCAAATTAATATTACCCAATATAAAGCGATATTTTTTAAACTAGCTAATCGCCGTCCGGGGAAACTTGAATACTCTAAGTCGTCTAGCCAATCACTGAGCAAACCCTGACTAGCCGACCACTTTTCTCAAAATAAATCGACACACGTCAATTCAAGTCTTAAGTCATTGTAGCAAAGCATTAATCAGCATCACGGAAGGCCGGGCTAAAGGTGTTAAAAAAGCCATCGGGCAACATACCATGTTACAAATCACTTAAATATTACCGACGGTCAAATCTTGCTTCACGGATATATAAAGCAAATAAAGGCTGGATTTAGGCAAGCAGCCTCGCGAGTTTGCCGCCAGACCGAGAATCCCATGCTATTCACAAAATTCTTGAAGCCTTCGCGATAAAGTCTGCGAACGCAATAACTTTTGATACTCGTTGCTTGTACCGTCACATGATACCATCTCACGCTTCGCGCAAGAAACCACGCAGGCCCTAAAACATCTATCCTTTTAATCAGAGTTGAATTTGAATGAATCCTATCCGTTTCGCCGATCTGCCGTCACCTCAAAGCGAACAACGCGCCTGGAGCGACACTCGCCACGGCATCACGCGTGAAGATGAATATGCCTGGATGCGCGCCGACAACTGGCAGGATGTGTTTCGCGATCCAACCGTTCTCGACCCAGCGATCCGCGCCCATCTGGAAAGGGAAACCGCTTATCAAACGGGCATGATGGCGGATAGCGCTACGTTACGTGACACGCTGTTCAAGGAAATGAAGGGCCGGATCAAGGAAGACGACCAGTCCGTTCCCATGAAGGATGGCCCCTATGCTTACGGTTCTTCCTATGTGATCGGCGGCGAGCAGCCACGATATTTTCGTACCCCGCGCGAAGGTGGTGAGCAGACCCTGCTTTTCGATGGCGACAAGGAAGCGGCCGGTCGCCCGTATTTCCATCTGGGCAGCGTCGATCATTCGCCCGATCACGCACGCCTGCTCTGGGCTTATGACGACAAGGGCTCGGAATTCTATGCGCTGCGCGTGCGCGATCTTGCGACCGGCGAGGAGCTTGAAGACGTCGTGGCCGACACAGGCGGCGGAGGCGAATGGAACGCGTCGAGCGATGGCTTCTTCTATACCCGCCTCGACGATAACCACCGCCCGTCACGTGTCTTCTATCATGCGCTTGGCACGCCTGCCGAAAGCGACCGCCTCGTTTTCGAAGAAAAGGATTCCGGCTTCTTCGTGTCAGTCGGCGGCACGCGCGACAACAAGTGGATGATGATCTCGATCCACGACCATGAAACTTCAGAATATCGCGTTTTTCCGGCTGATAAACCGCAGGCGGAACCTCTGCTCGTCGCGGCGCGGGAAACGGGCGTACAGTATGATCTTGAAGAAGGTGGAGACGTTTTCTTCATTCTTACCAACGCCGATGGTGCAAAAGACTTCAAGATCATGGAAGCGCCGGTCACGGATCCGTCGCGCGCCAATTGGCGCGAAGTGATCGCCCATGAGCCTGGCCGCCTGATCCTGTCAGTCATGGCTTTTGAAAACTTCCTGGTGCGACTTGAACGCAAGGATGGACTGCCGCGTATCGTTGTCCGTGATCGCGCAACCGGCGAAGAGCATCTTATCGCGTTCGATGAGGAAGCTTTCTCGCTCGGCCTCGGCGGTGCCTGGGAATATGACACGGATGTCATCCGCTTTTCCTACTCCTCGATGACAACGCCCGCGCAGCTCTACGACTACGACATGCGGACCCGCCAGCGCACATTGCTGAAAACGCAGGAAGTCCCGTCCGGCCACAATCCGGACGATTATGTAACCCGTCGCGTGATGGCACCGGCACCTGATGGCGAACTCGTTCCGGTTTCGCTCCTGCATCACCGCGACACCAAGCTCGACGGGTCGGCGCCATGCCTTCTTTACGGCTACGGCTCCTATGGCATGACCATTCCGGCAAGCTTCAACACCAACTGCCTGTCCCTGGTGGATCGTGGCTTTGTTTACGCCATCGCCCATATTCGCGGCGGCAAGGACAAGGGCTATGCCTGGTATGAAAACGGCAAACGCGCCGCCAAGCAGAATACTTTCACCGATTTCATTGCGGCTGCGCGGCATCTGGTTGCGGAAAATTACACCAGCCATGATCGCAACGTCGCCCAGGGCGGCTCGGCCGGCGGCATGTTGATGGGAGCGATCGCCAATCTCGCGCCGGAAGCTTTCGGCGGCATCATTGCGGAAGTCCCCTTCGTCGACGTTTTGTCCACCATGCTCGACGACACGCTGCCGCTCACGCCACCGGAATGGCCGGAATGGGGCAATCCGATCGCTTCGGAAGCCGATTACAAGACCATCGCCGCTTATTCGCCTTATGATAATGTCGCGGCCCTCGCTTACCCGCCGATCCTGGCCGTCGCAGGCCTCACAGATCCACGCGTGACCTATCGGGAGCCGGCGAAATGGGTGGCGCGCCTGCGCGACCGCTCAACCTCCGGCAACCCCGTGCTGTTCCGCATCAACATGGATGCAGGGCATGCGGGCGCTTCGGGTCGATTCTCCCGGCTGGAAGAAATTGCCTATTCCTATGCCTTCGCCTTGAAGGTCACGGGTAAGGACGCAATACCCGGCTGATCATCGTTAAAGAGCGCGGGCGGGCAACCTTCCGCGCTCTCAAGCCTTCTGTCATTGCTGCTGATGCGGCAGCCCTGCCGCATGTTTCGAAAGTCCTTGCATGTCCAACCAGCCACAGTCCGTCGCGTCGCAACAACCTTACGAGCGACGTTGGCTCATGCTGGCCATTTTGCTGATGGCTGGTTTCATGAATCTCATTGACGTCAACATCGTCAATGTCGCTTTGCCCAGCCTGCAACGAAATCTTGAAGCTTCGGCCAGCCAGATCGAATGGGTTGTGGCCGCCTATATCCTTGCCTTCGCACTTGGTCTTCTGCCCTTCGGCCGCTTGGGCGATCGCATCGGGCGCAAGCGCATGTTCCTGTTTGGGGTCGGTGGCTTCACGCTGTTTTCGGCGTTGTGCGGTCTCGCGCCGTCGATCACCTGGCTTGTCGTCGCCCGTGCATTGCAGGGATTTTCAGGCGCGATGATGATGCCGCAGGTTCTTGCCATCGTGCAGGTCATTTTCCCGCCTCAGGAGCGCGGCAGCGCCTTTTCCTATTTCGGATTGAGCGCGGGCCTGGCTTCGGTTGCCGGGCCCCTTGCCGGTGGTTTGCTCATAAATGCCGATATCGCCGGGCTCGATTGGCGTCCGATCTTTCTGGTCAACATTCCGGTCGGCATTGCAGCCTTGATCGCCGCGAATGCGGTCATTCCCGCCATCCCCGGAGACAGGACCATCCGCAACGATCTCGGTGGAACGCTTCTTGCCGGCGCGTCCGTATTCCTGATCATCTTTGCGCTGATCGAAGGGCGTGGGTTCGGTTGGGCACCGTGGATTTTCGCGCTGATCGTGCTCGCCCTTGTCGGTTTCGGCTGCTTTTATCTTTACGAACACCGCCGCGCGGCGCAGTCGAAGGCACAGCTCTTGCCCGCAGCCCTTTTGTCGAACGGCAACTATATGCTCGGCGTCATCATGGTCCTGTTGTTCTTTTCGGGCGTCGCCGGCTTCTTCATGGTGCTGGCGCTGTTTTTGCAAAGCGGCATCGGCTTCACGCCCCTGCAGTCTGGTTTGACGACCATTCCCTTTCCGGTTGGCGTGCTTCTTGTATCGCTCATCAACAATCGTCTTGGCAGCCGGTATTTGCGCCAGCGCGTCGCGACGGGTACGTGTTTGCTGATCTGCGCCATGCTTTGGCTGCGGTTCATGCTGCCGGGCATCCACAGTTTCGCCGACCATTGGCTGCTTGCGCCCGCTCTGTTTCTGGGCGGCCTTGGCCTTGGCGCGACCATCTCCTCGATGTTTCAGGGTGTTCTGGCCAATGTTCCCTCGCGTGATGCGGGATCGGGCTCGGGTGCCCTGCAATCCTTTCAGCAAATGGGTGCAGCCGTCGGCGTTGCCTTGGTCGGGCAGATATTCTTTACGGTGCTGGCGGGGGAACACGCTGCGGACGGCAATCAGGCTGCCTATCTTCTGGCGTTGCGCACAGCCATTCTTTATGAATTTGCAGCCTTCGGGCTTGTGGCGCTTCTCGTGCTGTTCCTGAAAGCTCCTCGCCAGCAGCCATCCGCGCAACCTGTGCCGGTGACGGATTGATCAGCGGTCGGGAAAACCATTCGGCTTTCCGTCAATCGCTTTGAGATAGGCCGCGATCGCTTCGCGGTCTTCCGGGCGCAGTTCGGCGAGGTTCTTCTGGACCTCGACCATCGACCCGCCGACGGAATCGAAATCGGGCGTGAAGCCGGTTTCGAAATAGGCGACCAGATCCTCCTTCGACCATTCTCCGGTCGGCCCCTGCGGCGTGATATTCGGCACGATCCCCTCACCTTCCGCGGCGACGGCGCCAGCCAGCCATTGGGATCTGTCGAGACCGCCTGTCGTGTTGCGGGGCGTATGGCATTCGCCGCAATGGCCCGGCCCTTCAACAAGATATTGCCCCAGCCGCACGTCTTCGGGCGCATCGCCCTCCAGTTGCACGACCGCAGGCTCGGCGCGCATATTGATCTGCTTCCAAAGCCCGATCCCGCGCCGGATGTTGAACAGAAAACTCAGCTCGTTCTCAGGCGCTGTTCCCGCTATCGCAGGCGTTGTTTTGAGAAAGGCGTAGAGATCGCTGACATCCTTCGGCTGCATATGCGTATAAGACGTATAAGGAAACGCCGGATAAAGATGTGTGCCGTCCGGCGTCACGCCTTTCATCATCGCATTGGCCAGATCCTCGACGGACCAGTTGCCGATCCCGTCATCTGCATGTTGCGAAATATTCGGCGCAACGAAAGTGCCGAACTCGGTTGCCAGTCTCACGCCGCCCGGCAGTTCGAACCGCGCATTGCCTTCCGATCCGGGTTTTGCGTGGCAGGAGGCGCAACCGCCCGCGAAAAATACGCGACGTCCGGCTTCCGCATCGCCTTCAGTCAGCGCAGCTATTGTTTGTGATGAGATGGGTTCGGGCGCCGACAGGAACCATGCGGCTCCAGCCGCCAGGCCACCCAGCCCGCAAAGGATCAAGCCGGTTCTGGCTGGCCACCGCATTTGGCGCTTACCGCTTCACGCGAAAGTTCTGATGGCAGGTTCCGCAATTGGCCGTCACCGTCTTGAATTGTTCCTGGAAAGCCGCGAGGTCCTGCGGATCGGCAGCAACGGCTGCGGCTGTGTCGGCTTTGTATTTGTCGATGATCGCCACGAAGCCCGAGCGGTCTTCCCAGATTTTCGGCGAGGCTTCCGTGTCTCCGCCGGTTTCCGAACCTTCCGGAAACAACGTGTCGGCATCGAGCTTTTGCGCATCCGCCGCCATGGTTTCCAACGCAGCTTTTACGAGGGCGGCGTCGAAATCCTGCTGACCTCGCGCGATCTTCGCGACTGAGCCGACAGCGCGTCCCATATCCTTCATGATAGCCTGGCGGTCTGCAATCGGATCTGCCATCGAGTTGCCGACAAGAGCCGTGAGAAACGCGCCCGCGAGTGCGGTTTTGGTAAGTGCGATCTTCATTTCATCCTCTCAGGATTGATCGACAGTCCCTGATAGGCAGCATGCACGAAGATGAGGAAATGTCTCTGACAAAGTTTCGTGAGATACGAGGTCGCGATGATGCGCATGTCATCGAGTTCGTCAGTCGAAAACGGCCCCAGTCATAGACCTCGACTTTCCGCCCGCGAAGTCGCCATCGCAACAGGCGTGGTGCTTGCTCGCGCAGCCAAACAAAAAGCCCCGCGCAAAGGCGGGGCTTCATGTCGTTTACGAGCGAAACGGCTTATGCAGCTGCTTCGTAGCGCTCCAGGACGTAGTCCCAGTTGATCAGGTTATCGACAAACGCTTCGAGATATTTCGGACGCGCATTGCGATAATCGATGTAATAGGAGTGTTCCCACACATCGACGCCGAGGATTGGCGTCGCGCCATGCACGAGCGGGTTTTCGCCGTTCGGCGTTTTCATGATCTCGAGCTTGCCATTCTTTACGGCAACCCAGGCCCAGCCCGAACCGAACTGGCCCTTGCCGGCTTCTACGAAATCGTTGCGGAACTTGTCATAGCCGCCAAGATCGCTGTCGAAAGCGGTCTGCAGCTTGCCCGGCAGGCTCTTTCCGCCGCCATCCTTCTTCATCCACTTCCAGAAATGGATGTGGTTGTAATGCTGAGCGGCATTGTTGAAGAGCGGCTGGTCCTTGCCGTAGGACGCCTTGACGACTTCCTCGACGGACTTGTCGGCGAGACCGGCCTTTTCAGCCAGCGTGTTGCCGGTGTCGACATAGGCCTTGTGGTGCTTGTCGTGGTGATATTCCAGCGTTTCCGCCGACATATACGGAGCAAGCGCGTCATAGGCGTAAGGCAGTTCGGGAAGTTCAAAGGCCATTGGTCAATCTCCCTTAAAAAATGGCTGGGCGGATCAAGGTTGAAACATAGGCATCGTCAGTGTGATGACAACGCGTAAGAGCGAACAGTTTTAAATTTCCAACAGATCAAATCGTCGTCGAACGTGCCCAGTCCCAATAAAGCTCGCGGGCTTTCCTGGCCACCGGACCGGGCTGAAACTCCTTGTGCTCGACTTTGGTGATCGGCACCACCTTGGAATGATTGCCCGTTGAAAACACCTCGTCGGCATCGATGAAATCGGCAACCTTGAGAGATTTTTCTACGACCTCGTAACCCGCATCGCGCAGAAGCTTGATGTTGCGGGCGCGCGTGATGCCGGAAAGGAAGCTGCCATTGGGCACCGGCGTGTAAGCAACGCCATCCTTCACCATGAACACGTTCGACGTGCCGGTTTCGGCGACATTGCCGAGCATGTCGAGCACCAGCGCATTGTCGAAGCCGCGCGAACGCGCTTCCATGATGGCGCGCGCATTGTTGGGATAAAGGCACCCCGCCTTGGCGTTCGTCGGCGCCGTTTCGAGCGAAGGGCGGCGGAACGGCGATTGCGTCACCGAAAAGCCGCTCGGCGGCAGCATCGGTGCCTCATAAAGCGAAAGAAGAAACTGCGTGGATTCCGGATCAGGCGTTACACCCATATAGCCGCCCTCCTCGGCCCAATACATCGGGCGGATATAAACGGCGGTTTGTCCGTCGAATTTCTTCAGGCCGTCCTTGGTCAGCCCGATGATCTCGTCGGCGCCCACCGTCGCCTTCAGGCCGAGATTGACGGCCGAAACATTCACGCGGTTGGCATGGAGATCGAGATCAGGCGCCAGACCTTCAAACCATCGCGCGCCGTCGAATACGGTGGAGGCCATCCACATCGCATGGCTGGCCGGCCCCACGATCATCGGATTGCCCTCGACCCAGTCACCATTGAGATAGGTCCAGGTCTTCGTTTTCGTCGGCTTGCTTTCGGTCATCACGGGCGTTCCTCGGCGCATCCAATCAAGTGCGCGCACAAAGGACCTTTCTCCCCGTTTGGTCAACTCCCAGCATGCGTCTGGTTGCTGGTCCAACAGGATTTCATGGGCACATTCTTCGGCAGGCTTTCCAAACTTTCGGATGATTGCTGCGCAGACGTCAATCCAAAGCAAAGTACTGCCCTAGCGTTACGCAAGAAACTGACAATATTACGATTATCCCGCCCATTAAGCGAAGATCATCCTGGAAAACCAGCTCTGGTTCGCATCCTAGCCATTAACGTTAAATGCTCTGTCTTTCTGAAAGATCTTATTTTAGCATTGCTGCAGTTCTTCCTTGATTTGAGAAATTTTCCAATGCCAGGCAGCTTCGTGATTTCACTTGACTTTGAGCTGATGTGGGGAGTGCGAGATCACTCAACCATCGAAACTTACGGGAAGAACATCTTGGGAGGCAGGCAGGCAATCCCGAGAATCCTTGCCTCATTCAACCGACGCAGCATCCGAGCTACTTGGGCAACCGTCGGTTTGTTATTTTTCGACTCGAAAGAAGAACTGATTTCTCACCTGCCGGAGGAGAAACCGACTTACACAAACAAAAAGCTGAGTAACTATCAGTACATTTGTGAAATTGGCAAAGACGAAAAAACAGATCCTTATTACTTTGGTGGATCTCTTTTAAAGCAAATATCCGACTGCCCAGGACAAGAAATCGCCTCACACTCCTTTTCACACTATTACTGTAAGGAGGAAGGCCAAACGACAAGCCAATTCTCTGCCGATATGAATGCAGCTGTCAACGCCGCTGCTATTAAGGGATACTCGTTACGAAGCTTCGTATTTCCACGTAATCAGTTTTCGCAACCTCACCTTTCAATTCTATCCGAACACGGCATCAGCGTAATGCGTGGAAATGAACAGTCTTGGTTTTACGAAGCTTCCTCCAAGCACTCTCACCTCCAGAGGGCGGGGCGACTCGTAGATACTTATTTCAACCTCTCGGGCTTCCACGTTCAAGATTTTCAGCCGGGACAACTCACTGATGTTCCATCCAGCAGATTTCTTCGACCGTACAGCCGCCGGCTAAGTTGGGTCAATTTTCTCGCATTACGTCGAATTTGCAACGCGATGAAACAGGCGGTCGTCACGGATGGCATATTTCACCTCTGGTGGCATCCGCACAACTTCGGCAATAATCTTGAAGAAAACATGAATATGCTTGATTCTATTCTGGATTATTACACCCATTTACATGAACATCATGGCATGAAGAGTCTAAATATGGGAGATTTTTCTTGATTTTGATGCTTGGAGGAAACGGCGATAGTTCCAAAGCTGTTTACAATTATCTGACCGCGAATTTGGGGGAATTTCCTGTTGTAATCGAAGATGGAGTCTCACCGAAGT
>JAFAGL010000282.1 GCA_023422735.1 Pseudomonadota bacterium | reverse complement strand
GGCCTGACCTGTTCAACGCCCTTTTTGTCGATCGATAAGGCAACAACCTGGAAATCCGAACCGCCCTTGTCTGCCTGCAAGCGATCAAGAGACGGCATTTCCTCCCTGCATGGTGGACACCAGGTTGCCCATACATTCAGCAACACCGCCTTACCCTGAAAGTCGGCGAGAGACATCGCGTTCCCCTGATCGTCCTCGAACGCCAGAGTGACGGGGGCTTCCGGTGAGGTTCCCGCCTGTGCGGAAACAGGATCTTTTGAAGTCTCCCCGGAAAGCAGAAAGCCGCCCACCACCGCACCGGCCAGTGCCGATATTCCAACGGCGAGAATTACGCGCGGATGCAACGACAAGAGCTCACTCCTTGGGCAGAAACAGGCCAAGCATATCGACCGCTTCGCTCAATGCGTTTCATAACAGAACAGAGCTGGCCAAAACGCATCAGACTTTTCAATAGGCGCTCGCGCATCCTCTCTCAAGCGCGCGTTTTGCCCATGCGGCAGGATGTCCGATCACATTGCAATCCAATCGGAAGCAGGCATACCTTCTCACCCAGAGACCGCAACGGCCTCGATCTCGATCTTCCACGCTGGATCATAGGGACCGGCAATCACTGTCGACAACGCGACTATCCGATCGCGCATGATTTCCCAACGCACCAAGCGCGCTTGAGTCTCAAAGTTCTCCGGAGCAGCGCCATCAGGATCAGTCGGGATCTGCCCGCTGATCTAAAACGTGCGACCTGAACCGCTGATGTCGATCGCGCTTGTGTAGCGTCGATGTAAGGTTGCAGGCGAAACGTCAGCATTCACAAGCCGTTTCATCAGTTTGAAGACATTTTCATCCTGCGAGCGGAAGCGTTGCAGGAGCGCGAACATGGCAAGCGGCTTGCCACGCGGTGCCAACCTCAACGAGTGGCGGATGTGTTTGGCGGCAGATGTCTTCTGCGAGCGGACATCGCGTGACGAATTTGCAGCCTTTGGGCGGATTTGCAGGGCTCGGCAGATCGCCTTTGAGAACGATGCGCTTGCGACTGCGTTGCGCCACAGGGTCCGGGACCGGCACTGCCGACAAAAGGGCTTCGGTGTAAGGATGAACCGGCTTGGCGAACACCTGCCCCGTCGGGCCTGTTTCAACCAGATGTCCGAGATACATCACTGCCACACGGTCAGCAAAATGACGAACCACAGACAGATCGTGGCTGATAAAGAGATAAGACAAACCCAACCGTTGCTGCAGATCAAGAAGCAAATTGAGAATCTGCGAGCGAATTGATACATCGAGCGCCGAAACCGGTTCGTCCAGGATCAACAACTGCGGATTAAGTGCCAAGGCACGAGCGATTACGATGCGCTGACGCTGGCCTCCCGAAAATGCGTTCGGCTTGCGATCGGCATGCTGCGGGTGCAGTCCCACAAGGCCAAGAAGCTCCGCAACCCTCGCCCGTCGGTCCTTCGCGGAACCCACGCCGTGAATCGCCAATGGCTCAGCTATGCTTTCACCAATCGTCAGTTTCGGGTTGAGCGCCGAAACGGGATCCTGAAATACAATCTGCAAATCACGCGAGAGTGCAACGCGTGTCGCGGCATTGCCGAAGGCTACATCACGACCCTCAAAGCGAATTGCGCCGTTCGTCGGCTTCTGCATGCCGAGGATTGCAGCGCCGAGAGTGGACTTGCCGCAACCTGACTCACCCACCAATGCGACACTTTCACCGCGTTTGATGTCGAGGCTGACACCATCAACGGCCTTCACCCAGCCAACCGGCTTTCCAAGCAAGCCACCTCGAATAGGGAAGTGAACCTTCAGGTCACGAACTAAAAGAAGCGGTTCGCTCATAGCATCGCCTCCACGTTTTCGCTGTGCCAGCAGGCTGTTAATCCCGCATCATCACGCGGTGCCAAAGGCGGTTGTTTCTGGACGCAGATATCATCTGCCAGTGGGCAACGCGGATTGAATCGACAGCCGATTGGCCAGTTGCCGATATCCGGAACCATGCCTTCAATCGACGGAAGAGTGGTTTTGGGCTGCCCATCAAGTCTCGGAATCGTCGACAGAAGAAGCTTCGTGTAGGGGTGCTCTTGTCGCGCGAAAATAGTTTCCACGGGCGCCTGCTCGATCACTCTGCCCGCATACATCACAGCCACACGATCAGCCATATCGGCGACAACACCCATGTCATGCGTGATCAACAGGATCGCCGTTTCGGTTTCGTCGCGCAGGCGCTTCATGAGGTCCAGGATTTGTGCCTGGATGGTCACGTCCAGCGCAGTGGTCGGCTCGTCGGCAATCAACAGCTTTGGGCGGCAGATCAGGGCCATCGCGATCATCGCGCGCTGACACATGCCCCCTGACAGCTCGAATGGATATTGGCCATAACGAATTTCCGGCTCCGGAATACCCACTTCGTCCAGCATCGCGATCGCAGCCTTTCGCGGATCGCGTCCATCAAGCTTGCGATGCACAATCAAACTCTCAGCGATCTGTTGCCCGATCGGCATCAGCGGGTTGAGAGAAGCAACCGGCTCCTGGAAGATCATGGCCAGATCGTCGCCACGTAAATCTCGCCGTTCGCGCTCGGTCAGACCCGCCAGATCAGCTCCGTCGAACATGACACGGCCACCCGCAAGACGCGCAGCCTTAGGCAACAGACCCATAACTGCAAATGCAGTCATCGATTTACCGCAGCCGGATTCACCGACAACTGAAAGAATTTCTCCGGCATTGACCTCAAAACTTACGCCATCCACCACCGGGTTGCCGGCAATGGTTACTTTGAGATCGTCGACCGCCAGAACAGAGTTCATCTGCCCTCCTCAGCACTTACGGCTGCCCAAGGATGGTGAGGGTGCGCCATGCCGAAATTTTCAGAGCTATTGCGCATCACGGAGGAGGGAATGGCAAAATTTACCGGATAAAGCGTGTCTTCGACCAACTCGACGGGAAACTCACGACCCACTTTTGCCGCGACATCGGATGTCGCCGCCCGATTGACCCGGAGACGAACTCCGCTCGCATCAATGCGGGGCGCATGGAAGGCATCTTCCAGCGTCATTCCATAGGCCGCAACATATGACAGAATCTGCGTCACAGCCGGCATGATCTGTCGGCCCCCAGCGGCTCCCAATGCAAGTTTCGGCCGACCATCCTGCGTGGCAATAATCGGAGACATATTTGCCAAAGGCCGTACGCCACCGGCGATCGAATTCGGCTGCCCCGGACGAGGATCGAACCACATCATCCCGTTATTCATCAGGAGATCTGTGCCCGGTAAGACGACCTTGGAGCCGAAACGCGACAAAAGTGTATTGGTCAAGGAAACCATGTTGCCGCTGCGGTCGACCACGCTCAAATGGGTCGTGCAGCTTTCACCGCTGGCGTGTCCCATCGTGCGCAACCTGTGTTCACTGGCGCGACGGATCGCGCGAGCGAAAGCGAGCGCTGCTTCCCCCGATGTCGCGCTACCCTCCGGCAGGCTTCCAGCAAGTTCCTTCACGGCTTCAATCAGCGTTGGTCCACCGGACAAGCCACCCATCGCGTGCACGGTCATTCCGTGGAAATCGGTTGTCTGGGATGCACGCCAGACGGGCTCGTAATCTCGCAGTTCACCGGCATCAATAACGCAGCCACCACTGCTCAGATCCGTAAGAAGCGAATGGGCGATCTCTCCTTCGTAGAAGTCACGCCATCCAACCGCGGCTAGCCGTTCAAGCATCCTCGCCTTGCGAGGCATAGGTATGGTTTTTGTCGACCCGGTTTCAGGCACCCGCGGCGCGCGTCCGTCATTCAGAAACAAAGCTGCCGAAGCGGGAAAGCGGCTCAGGCCCTCCGCATCGATCGCCAGGCAAAGAACGGTGAACCAGTCTATGACCAGCCCCTTGCGGGCGTGCTCGATAGCTGGCTGCAAGGCATCCGCAAAAGAGATCGTCCCGAAACGTTCAAGCGCCTGGGCCAGTCCCGCCAACGCGCCGGGAACACATATCGACGAATAGCCAATCAAATTGCGGTCTTCTGCAACCGAGGGCCAATCGAACCAATCACCATCGCGGCCTTCGACAAGCGGATAGTCTGCGGGATCGACATTGCGAGATGAATTGACGTTGAAGTCGAGCGTATCGACTGCTCCCGTAGCGCCATCTGCATGCAACAGAAACCCGCCTCCGCCGATGCCGGAGAGCCAGGGTTCCACGACACTCAGGGTAAGTGCCGTCGTCACCGCAGCATCCATAGCGTTGCCACCACGCGAGAGAACCGCGGCACCTGCTTCGGCAGCCAGCCAGTTCTGGCAGGCGATGACGCCGCCTTCGCTGCGTGTTTCACCCTTTCGGATCATCCATTGTTCACCCATGCGACTGTCCAGATCCTGTCCGTCCGAACCTGCGCGGGCCGATCGCCTCCGGAATGCCAGATTTCACCCCGAAAAGTCCCTTATTCGCTGACGATGCGTGAAATTCGGCGATATCCCGCGCCGGAGCGATCCACACATTTTCCTGCGCCGAAATGGCGTCGAACAACTCTTCCAAAAGGCCAATGCGTTGAGCACGCCCCGAAATCCAATCATGGACCGTCAGCGTGAAAAGACCGCCGAACCGATGCAGCATGCGCCATTCGCGCAACCAATCATCCAGCACTCCGCGTCCTGGTTGAAAGGGCCACTTGTCACGTCCGCCGCCTTCAAACTTGAACACGATGGCATCATCGACCAGCCATTGCACAGGAAGCTCGGTCACCCCATCAATCTCGTAGGGATGATCGAAGCCCGAAAGCGAAGAATCGTAGGAAAGCCCGAGACGTTTGATCTCTCGCAACATATGCGGCGTGAGTTCCCAGGCCGGCGAGCGAAACCCGACGGGTCGCTGCCCCGTCTGCTTCACGAAAAGGTCCAAGCTTGCCTCGAGTGCGCCGGTGAACTCGGCGTCGGAAACCTCCGAAACAATCTCATGAAAATAACCATGCAGACCGATTTCATGGCCGCCTTCCAAGAGAGCCGGAAGAATCTCGGGGTTTGTTTCAGCGACATGGCCCGGGACATAAAAACTGCCCCTGATCTTGTACCGCGCGAACAGATCCAGCAGCCGGTATAAGCCTGTGCGCGGTCCGAACCTGCGAATTTCATGCGTGGCAATCCGTTGCGGCGCATCGTTGCCAAGGGACCAGAGATAGGGTGAATCCGCATCGACATCCACGGAGATCAGGGCTGCTGACTGTTTGCCCCTGGGCCACTCATAGGTGGGCCATGGAGATTTGATGGGCAAATGCTCCGACATCACTCTCTCCTTCACAAAGCGCTCTTCTTGGCTTGGAAGACAGCTTTCGTTCCAATCGAGTTTCCGCCATCGACCGTCAGCGTTCCACCGGTCACATAGCCGCCCGCTTCCGAGCAAAGATACAGCACGGCGCTCGTTACATCCTTTGGCGAAGACGGGCGACCGAGCGGGATGCCACTTATAGCGGCGTTGACGTGTTCGTCGGACAGCGGGCTCACTTCACTGCCGGCCATGAAGCCCGGCTCAACCGCGTTCACTCGGATACCATATTCGGCCAGCTCGAGTGCCAGTCCTTTTGTGAGACGGTCAAGGGCCGTTTTTGACGTGCAATAAGGAACCACGGTGGTACGCATCTTGCGCGAGGCACCGGAAGAGATATTGACGATAGAACCGCCGTTCCCGGCAGCAATCATCTGCTTGGCAAACAGCGTCGAAAGGATGAACGGCGCGCGCAGATTGACATCGAACACCGCATCCCAGTCATCCACTTCCATATCGAGCAGAAAAGCGGACGGGTAGATACCGGCATTGTTGATAACAATATCCGCTGCACCCCATTCCGAACCAAGCTTCTCAGCCAAATCCTTCATCGACTGCGCGTCACGAAGATCGGCTGCAATTGCCAAATGTCCTTCACCGCTTTGAATGGCGGGCAAAGAGTCGAGCCTGGACTGGTCCCGGTCGGTCAAGCACAAGTGAGCGCCCGCCTCGCGAAAACCATCAGCAATCCAGCCACCTATAATGCCGCAAGCCCCGGTAACGACGACTTTCTTGCCTTTGAATTCATCTGCGAACTGCATGATATTTCCTAACGCGAGCGGGGATCGAGACGGTCACGAACATGATCGCCTATGAGGTTTATGGAGAGCACCAGAAGAAACAGCGCGAGACCGGGAAAAGTCGCAATCCACCAGGCATTGCCGACATAGTTTCGGCCTGTAGAAAGCATGGCGCCCCAACTGGCGGTCGGCGGCTGAACGCCGAGGCCAAGAAATGAAAGCCCCGCTTCAAATAGCACCATCAAGCCGAATTCAAGGGTAGCGACCACGATCAGCGCGCCGGCGATATTTGGCAGAATGTGCCGCGAGAGCAGGCGCATCCAGCCTGCGCCCATGAAGCGTGAAAGGCGCACATAAGGCATATTGGAAACCGACAAGGTCTGGCCATAGGCAACGCGTGCGTAACGCGGCCAGCGGGTCAATGCCAAAACGATCACGACATTATAGAGACTTGGCCCCAGGATCGCCACCGTGATGATTGCAAGCAGTATGGCCGGTACGGACAAGACGATATCCACCAGCCGCATGATGATTGTTTCCACCCAGCCGCGATAAAATGCTGCCAGCATGCCAAGGACGCTGCCGAAAATACCCGACAGGATCACTGATGCGAAAGCCACCAGCAGCGAAATGCGAGCGCCATAGATGACGCGGCTCAAGACGTCGCGTCCAAGCTCGTCCGACCCTAGAAAATAGACGGCGCCACGTGACTCAAATCCGGGTGCTTTCAAGCGGGCGAGCAGATTTTGAGAATTCGGATCGAGCGGAGCGACCAGCGGCGCAAAAACCGCCATCAGAACCAATAAAAGCAATATCGCACCGAATGGCAGAACAGCCCATGCGATCGGTCGGCGACGCGATGCAGGCTTGCTCGGAACTGTAGCCGCGCCACTCATGCGTTGACCTCCATACGGATCCGGGGATCGATCAGGCTGTAAAGGAGGTCGGCAATCAGATTGAGACTGATGGCTGTAATTGCGCCCAGAAGCACAACGCCCTGAACGACCATGAAATCGCGTGCGTTGATCGCTTGAACCGTGAGCTGCCCTAGACCCGGCCAGGCGAAAACTGTTTCAACGATTACTGCTCCGGCAAGCAAGTTCGCAATCTCAAGAGCAGCAACAGTCACGACCGGGATCGCTGCGTTACGAAGGAGATGGCGCATGACGATGCGCATCATGGGAAGGCCCTTGGCATGACCTGTGCGGACATAATCTTTCTCGAGTTCGTCGAGCACGGCAGTCCGGGCAACGCGCGCGAAAGTCGCCATGGACAGGAGACCGAGCGCGATGGATGGCATCACGAGGCTGGACGTTGTCCGCGCCCCTGATGGCGGCAGCCAGCCAAGCCAGACCGCGAACACCATAATCATCAGGATCGCGCTCCAGAAAGTCGGCAGCGATTGACCTGCAAGTACCACGGCCATCATCGCCTTGGCTTCTGCTTTCCCACGCCGAACGGCCATGAGCACGCCCAAGGGGATACCGATACCAAAGGCAACTAGCAGTGCGCCGCCAGCCAGCATCAAGGTATAAGGAAGCCGGCTGGTGATCAGCGTCCAGACAGGCACGTTCTGGACGTAAGAGCGGCCAAAATCCAGCGTCAGCAACCCGGTCATATAATCGAAATATTGAACAGCGAGCGGACGGTTGAAGCCGAGCGTTTCGCGCAGTGCATCGATGTCCGCCTGGGTGGCGTTTTGTGGCACCAACAGCAGCACGGGATCGCCCGTCAACCGCTGCAGGAAGAATATAAGCGTCATCACGCCGATCACAGCGATCAGCGCTTGCGCAACGCGCTTGAGGAAGAATGCCGACACGAAACAGGCTGCCTTTCAGGTTGCTTGCCGGCCAGCTCGGGATAACTGGCCGGATCGTCAGTCTCCCTTTTAGTCCGACCAGCTCATGCGATTTAGAAACATGCTCTCGTCAGCAGTCGGCTTCCATTCGAGATTGTTCGACGCACCGTAAATCACAGCCGCCTGATAAAGCGGCAGGAACGGCACTTCATCGGCAACAAAAGTGCTTATTTCCTTGTAAGCATCGAGACGAGCCTTCTCATCCAGCGTTGCGCGAGCAGCTTCAAGCAGCCCATCCAGATGACTATCGGAAAGCACCGACCAGGAACTTGACGAGTGCATCAAGGGGAACATGACTCCGTCCACATCCTGACAGGCACATGACCAACGCCCGAAACCAAGGAAGGATTGATTTTGTGGAGCGCTCTGGGAGCGCTGAAGATAAGCTGCCATGTCAGTCATTTCGATCTCGGCGTTCAAGCCGGTATCGCTGATCATCTGGGTCAGAGCCTGGACAATACGCTGATCAAACACTGGAGACGTTGCGAATGAGACTTTCTGCCCCTCCGCACCGGCTTCCTTCACGAGTTCACGGGCTGCCTCTGGATCGTAAGGATAGCCCTTGATGTCTTCAATGTAGCCGAAATGCACCGGTGTCGCCATTTGCGCCAAAGGCTTGTCGTAGCCGCCAAGGATTCCTTCAACGAGACCTTGCTTATCGATTGCCTGCGCAACGGCTTGTCGTACCCGCTTGTCGTCAAATGGTGCGCGCGTTGGATTGAGTTTGAGATACGCCACACGTTCAGTCAAAGCGATGACCGGCTTGGCCGTACCCGAGCCTTCCAGCTGAGCCGCTTGATCTGAATCCAGCGTCACTGCCAGATCAGTTTCGCCTGTTTGAAGATTGGCAACCCGGGTTGAGGCATCCGGCACAGACCGGAATTCAGCAGAAGCGAATTTGCCTTTCTCGCCCCAATACTCGTCATTCCGCTCAAGCTTGACAGAGACCCCACGTTGCCATCCGCCAAACTTGTAAGGACCGGAACCAACGGGATTAGCATTGAACTCGTCGTCACCAACTTTTTCGACAACGTGTTGCGGCACGATCGAAAGCTTGACGAGTTGCGGCAGAAGAACCGGATAAGCACCATCCGTCTTGAGCGTCACTTCGTTGTCGCCAGTCACCTCGGCCGAAACGATCTTGTTGAACTGACCGAGTTGCGGGCTCCCGAAATCCTTGTTGGTGATCCGGTTGACGCTGAACGCAACATCTTCCGGCGTTAACTTTTCGCCGTCGTGAAAAACGACGTCGTCCCGTATGGTGAATACAACTTCGGTATCAGAGCGATTTTCCCATTTGGTCGCGATCTGCGGAACGATCTTGCCGTCATTGTCACGGGAAATCAGGTTGTCGAAGATATTTCGGTAAACGTAATAGCTATCTGGATTCCACTGCTTGTGCGGATCCAAGGACGATGGCTCGTTGACGAGATCGATAACGAGATTGTCCTTTGCAAGCGCAGTATCGAGCGCAAGCATGGAACCGGACAAAGCCAAGCCGAGTGTAATCGCTAGAGCGGTGCGGGATATGATTTTCATCGGACGGTCCTCAAATTAAAAGTGACACTGCGTTCTGGATGAATTTGTTGCGTCTTTGATTTCAAGCGAGCGGGTGTGGCGACGCCCACAATCGCTTCGGATTGCAAGAAGCGATCAAGCAAGAATGTTTCGATCACATGATTTGCATCCCGCAACGAAGAAGCTGCGTCGGCTCGTCGATCGGTCAAAAGCGCCTCGACAAACAGCCAGCGTGGCGTGGGTTTCAGCTTCTCCGCCCCCGTGGACTCGAAAAAATTCACCAACCGGTCCGAGCGTTCCCAAAGGGTCTCCAGCCAGCCGCCTATGGTGGGCATTGCCATGCGTGTCGCAAGCAACCGCAGAATGTCTCGTTCACAACGCCGAATGGTCGCGAGAGATTTGGGCTCCAACTCATGACGCTGCATGAGCGCCATCTGCATTTCGGC
>JAFAGL010000268.1 GCA_023422735.1 Pseudomonadota bacterium | reverse complement strand
ACCGAAGCAGCGATCCGGATCGCGGCGGCGGGTCTGATCTCGCGTTATGGATTTGAAGCCGTTTCCATGCGCCAACTCGGCGCGGAGGTGGGCGTCCAGCCAGCCGCGCTTTATCGCTATTTTCCGACCAAGCAGGACTTGCTGTTCCGGCTGATGCTTCGTCACATGGAAGAGCTCTTATCCTCGTGGGCGACGTCGGCAAAAGACACGCAATCCGCTCTCAATGCGGCCCAACGCCTTGCGGATTTCGTGGCGCATCATATCCGCTTTCACCTTGCGCGGCGCGAAACCACGCATGTTTCCAATCTGGAACTGCGCAGTCTTTCGCCCACGCAATTGCCCCAAATTCTCGATATGCGCAGCCGTTATGAGGCGAAGCTGCGCGCGATCCTGCAAGAGGGTGTCGAGCGGGACGAATTTTCGATCGAAGATCCTGCCCTCACCACAATGGCGTTGATCCAGATGATCACCGGCGTCATCGTTTGGTATCGACCTCAGGATCGCCTTTCGGTCGAGGAACTGATTGCGAGATATCGCGTCATGAGCTTGCGCCTTGTTGGCGCCCAATCCGGCCACACAAACTGAACCACGGGAGGCAGCATGTATTCGAACAGCATGGATTTCGGGCTCGGCGAAGATCTCGAAGCGTTACGCGACACGGTGCGCCGCTTCGCGCAGGATCGCATCGCACCGCAAGCAGCCGAGATCGACCGCTCAAATGAATTCCCCGCCCCGTTGTGGAAAGAAATGGGCGAACTTGGCTTGCTCGGGATGACGGCCGATCCAGAATATGGCGGTTCGGGTATGGGCTATCTGGCCCATGTCATCGCCATTGAGGAGATCAGCCGCGCATCGGCTTCCGTCGGCCTGTCTTACGGTGCCCATTCCAACCTTTGCGTCAACCAGATCAATCGCTGGGGCACGAGCGATCAGAAGCAGAAATACCTGCCGAAACTTTGTTCGGGCGAGCATGTCGGCGCCTTGGCGATGTCGGAAAGCGGTTCAGGCTCCGATGTGGTTTCGATGAAGTTACGCGCTGAAAAGCGCAATGATCGCTTTGTGCTGAACGGCACGAAGATGTGGATCACCAACGGGCCGGACGCCGAAACGCTCGTGGTCTACGCGAAAACGGATCCCGAACGGAAGTCTCGCGGGATCACGGCTTTTCTGATCGAGAAATCGATGGCTGGGTTTTCGATTGCCCAGAAGCTCGACAAGCTTGGCATGCGCGGTTCCAATACCGGCGAGCTGGTGTTCGAGGACGTGGAAGTGCCTTATGACAATGTGCTTGGCGAAGAAGGCCGTGGCGTAGAAGTCTTGATGTCCGGCTTGGATTACGAGCGCGTGGTTTTATCGGGCGGACCGCTCGGCATCATGGCGGCGTGCCTCGATTCCGTTGTGCCTTATGTGCGTGAGCGCAAGCAGTTCGGCCAGCCGATCGGCGCGTTCCAGCTCGTGCAAGGCAAGATGGCCGATCTTTACACGACACTGAATGCCTGCCGCGCTTATGTTTACGCAGTCGCGCGCGGCTGCGACGAGGGCAGGACCTCGCGCAAGGATTCCGCCGGTTGCATTCTTTATGCGGCTGAAAAGGCCACCCAATGCGCGCTGGATGCGATCCAGCTGCTCGGCGGCAACGGTTATATCAACGATTATCCGACCGGCCGCCTGTTGCGCGATGCCAAGCTTTACGAAATTGGTGCCGGCACCAGCGAAATTCGCCGTTGGCTGATCGGTCGTGAAATGATGGAGGAAGGCTGATCCATGCCCGTGATCCAGACCCAGGTTTTAGCCTCTTCTGAAGGTTTCAAGGCGAACGCGCAGCGTATGCGTGCGCTGCTGGACGATTTGAAGAAGACGGCCGAAACAGTTGAGCGCGGCGGACCGGAAGAAGCCCGCCAACGCCACACGGCGCGCGGCAAGCTTTTGCCCCGCGAGCGCCTTGCACAGTTGCTGGATGCCGGCTCGCCGTTCCTGGAGATCGGCCAGTTCGCCGCCTGGGATATGTATGGCGGCGACATCGCCTCTGCCGGTATGATCGCCGGCGTGGGCATGGTGGAAGGCACGCCCTGCATGATCGTGGTCAACGATGCCACGGTCAAAGGCGGCACTTATTATCCAATGACCGTGAAAAAGCATTTGCGGGCTCAGGAAATCGCCGCCGAGAACAATCTGCCCTGTCTTTATCTGGTGGATTCGGGTGGTGCGAACCTGCCGAACCAGGACGAGGTGTTTCCCGACCGTGAACATTTCGGCCGCATCTTCTTCAACCAGGCGAATATGAGTGCAGCGGGCATTCCCCAACTCGCCTGCGTTATGGGCTCGTGTACCGCAGGTGGCGCTTATGTGCCCGCAATGTCCGACGAAGCCATCATGGTGAAGAACCAGGCGACCATTTTTCTTGGCGGCCCGCCGCTGGTGAAGGCTGCAACCGGCGAAGTCGTGTCAGCGGAAGATTTGGGTGGCGCAGATACCCATACCCGCCTTTCAGGCGTTGCGGATCATTACGCCTTGAGTGACGCACATGCGCTGGCACAGTTGCGCCGGATCGTCAGAAACCTGAATCGAAAGAGCGAGATGCCGCTCAAGCTTCGCGAAGTGAGTCAGCCACTTCGTCCGGCAGATGAGATTTACGGGATTGTGCCCGAAGATACGCGCCAGCCTTATGACGTGCGCGAGATCATCGCACGCATCGTCGACGGTTCGGAGCTCGATGAGTTTAAGCAAAATTACGGCACGACACTTGTTACCGGTTTTGCGCATATCCACGGAATGCCCGTCGGCATCATCGCCAATAATGGTGTGCTGTTTTCGGAAAGCGCGCAAAAGGGCGCGCATTTCATCGAGCTTTGTGACCAGCGCAAGATCCCCCTGATCTTCCTGCAAAACATCACCGGCTTCATGGTTGGCCGTAAATATGAGGCAGGCGGCATTGCCAAGGATGGCGCCAAGCTGGTGACAGCCGTTGCCACCGCGCGGGTGCCGAAGCTCACCGTCATCATCGGCGGGTCATTCGGCGCGGGCAATTACGGTATGTGCGGCCGTGCCTATTCACCCCGCTTCCTGTGGATGTGGCCCAATGCGCGTATTTCCGTGATGGGCGGGGAACAGGCGGCAACCGTGCTCTCCATCGTCAAGCGCGATGGCATCGAACGCAAGGGTGGCACCTGGAGCACCGACGAGGAGGCAGCCTTTCGCCAACCCATCCTCGAAAAATACGAGCGCGAAGGGCATCCTCTTTATTCATCCGCGCGGCTCTGGGACGACGGCATCATCGATCCGGCCAAAACGCGCGACGTCCTGGCGTTGAGCCTGGCCACAGCGCTGAATGCACCGATCGCCGAACCGCGCTTCGGCATCTTCAGGATGTGAACATGGAACGCCTCGAAGAGCGCCTTTCGGTGGTCACCGCAGATATTACGACGCTTAATGTGGATGCCATCGTCAACGCCGCCAACACCTCACTGCTCGGCGGGGGCGGCGTGGATGGCGCAATCCATCGCGCTGCCGGTCAACAGCTACTCGATGAATGCCGCACTTTGAATGGCTGCAAGGTCGGTGAAGCGAAGATGACGCGCGGTTACAACCTGCCTGCGCGATATGTGATTCACACGGTTGGACCGGTCTGGAATGGTGGCGTGCAAGACGAAGCCGGGCTGCTTGCCTCGTGTTACGGCCAGTCTCTCGAACTTGCGCGAAACGAGGATTTCGAAACCATCGCGTTTCCTGCAATCTCGACGGGCGTATATCGTTTCCCGCCCGATCGCGCGGCAGACATTGCGGTAACCACCGCTTGGCAGTTCCTGAAGACTGAAAGTGCCCCGCACACCGTAATTTTCTGTTGTTTCAGCGACGACTCGGCCGATCTTCACAAATCAGCTGTCGCGCGCCTCGCCGTGGCAAGTTGAAAGCGGCCGAACCGCAAGGGAGAAGACAAAGTGTTCTCAAAAATCCTGATCGCCAACCGTGGTGAAATCGCCTGCCGCGTCATGCGCACGGCGCGTCGCATGGACATCGCCACCGTAGCCGTTTACTCCGATGCCGATGCACACTCCCTGCATGTGGCGATGGCCGATGAAGCCGTTCACATCGGCGGTTCACCGGTTGGCGAAAGCTATCTACGCGGCGAAAAGATCATCGAGGCGGCGCTTCAAACGGGCGCGCAGGCGATCCATCCAGGCTACGGTTTTCTGTCGGAGAACCCGGATTTCGTCGAACAGGTGACGGCAGCCAACCTCACCTTTATTGGCCCTTCTGCGGCCTCCATCCGGGCCATGGGCCTGAAGGATGCCGCCAAGCGCCTGATGGAAAAGGCGGGCGTTCCGGTCGTCCCAGGTTACCACGGCGAAGCGCAAGAAATCGTGGTTCTGGCTACCAAGGCGCGGGAGATCGGCTATCCCGTTCTGATCAAAGCGCGTGCTGGCGGTGGCGGCAAAGGCATGCGGCGGGTTGACGATCCCGACGGTTTTCCCGAAGCGCTGGCCGCAGCAAGGCGCGAAGCCAAGGCCGCTTTCGGCGATGATCGGGTTCTGGTGGAAAAATATATCCTTTCACCACGCCACATCGAGGTGCAGGTATTTGGCGACAATCATGGCCATGTCGTGCATCTTTTCGAACGCGATTGCTCAGCGCAACGGCGCCATCAAAAGGTGATCGAGGAAGCGCCCGCCCCCGGCATGACGCCTGAAATGCGCAAGGCCATGACGGATGCCGCCGTCAAGGCCGCGCAGGCGATCGACTATTCGGGCGCGGGTACGATCGAATTCATCGTCGACGGTTCTCGAGGCCTGCATTCTGATCGCTTCTGGTTCATGGAAATGAACACTCGCCTTCAGGTCGAACATCCCGTGACCGAAATGGTCACAGGCGTCGATCTGGTGGAATGGCAGTTGCGCGTCGCAGCCGGCGAGCCGCTGCCCAGGACGCAAGATGGCATCACGCTTTCGGGCCACGCCTTCGAGGCGCGTGTTTATGCGGAGGATGCCGCCAAAGGGTTCTTGCCGGCAACGGGAACCCTGCACCATCTGGTATTTCCGAAGGAAACGCCTGAGTTACGCGTTGAGACCGGTGTCCGCGCCGGTGATGCGATTTCGCCCTTCTATGATCCGATGATCGCAAAACTTGTCACGCATGGCGAAAACCGGAGCGCGGCGCTTGACCACCTTGTTCACGCGATCGACGCGACGCAGGTTGCAGGTTCAGTGGTCAATACGATTTTCCTGAGGACGCTGGCACAGGATGCGGATTTCGCAGGCGGTCGTGTCGATACCGGCTTGATCGAACGCAAGGCAGCGGAGCTGACAGCAAAGCCTGAACCGTCGAGAGCGATTCAGGCCAAGGCGCTGCTGGCTGCGGCAGGCGTATCGGCGACGAACGACAATTCGAGCCCATGGCACAGATTGCGCGGCTACACGCATCTTCACCCCATCCAGCGCAAGGTTTCAGTCAGTGCCGATGACAGCACCATCGAAGCCGGTTTGGAAGCTTTGGGCGATGATCGCTGGCGTGTTTCCTTTGCCGACACCGAGCGGTTCACGTTACCGGCAAGTGCGGCACGCGACGCTGTTGCATGGCCAGGGCACCTGACTGTTTTCGACGGTACGGTTGGATTTGATTTTGCCAGTGAAGATCCTCTGGACCAGGCTGCGCAGGCGGCGGCGGGGTCAGGAGGTCTGCGCGCGCCCATGCCAGGTCTGGTCAAACTCGTTCGCGTTCAAAAAGGCGACAAGGTTGCGAAAGGACAGGCGCTGCTGGTGCTTGAAGCCATGAAAATGGAGCACACGATCACCGCTCCCCTGGACGCTGTCGTCGAAACCATCGTGACCCAGGGCGCGCAGGTGGAGGATCGCACGGTTCTGGTGACTTTCGAAGACACCGGCACCGGTTCGTGACAAAAGACCTGACCAGATAGCGCCGTCATCATGACAAGCACTGAAAGCCCTGCCAGCCGGCACCGACTTTATGAAGATGTGCTGGCTTTGCTGATCGGCACCGGCTTTGCGACGCTGGGTTTGGCTTTTTATACAGAAACCCGGTTGACCACCGGAAGCGCTGCCGGTCTGGCGCTCTTGCTGCAATATGCGACCGGATACGGGTTTGGCTTCATCTTCTTTGTGATCAACCTGCCTTTCTACGCATTCGCTGTCGCGCGGATGGGCTGGGCCTTTGCCATCCGAACCTTCTTCGCCGTGGTGTTGATATCCGTCTTCACCCGCATTTTTCCGATATTCATCGGATTTTCGCATCTGGATCCGCTGTTTGCAGCGCTGGTCGGCGGCGGTTTGCAGGGCATGGGACTTCTCATCCTCGCGCGGCACCGCACAGGGCTTGGCGGCTTCTCAATTCTCGCTCTGTTTTTGCAGGACCGCTACAATATCCGGGCAGGATATTTCCAGCTAGCGGTCGATCTGGTGATCCTGCTTATCGCCGTGTCTGTGCTGACCATTGCCCAGGTCATCTTGTCGATTATCGGCGCGGTGATGTTCAACATGATCCTGGCCATCAATCATCGACCCGGCCGCTATACCGCCATGAGTTGATCATCACATCGGGAACAAAGCCATCGGGTTAGGGATTCATGGGGTGGAGTCAAAAGGAGTTCCACCCATGAAAATGCTTCTTGTTTCAGCGACCGCATTGGCCATGATGTCGGGCGCAGCCTTTGCCCAGCAAACTCCTCCAGCGCCGCCCGCGCCCCCGCAATCTGCGCCCGGAAGCGACACAGCTGCACCTCCCCCACCGCCACCCGCTGAACTTGCGCCGCAAGATGGAGCGAATGGCGGTCCAGAAGGTGGACCAGAAGCAATGCGTGGGGGGCCTGGAAAAGATGAATGGCGAAAAGACGGTCCACGCGGCCCGCATTGGCGTCATGGCCGGGGTGGTCCGCGTCACGGACGCGGGATGGAAGGCGCACAATTCAAACTTGAAACAAAGGATGATGGCGGCTTCGATCTGGATGTCAAATGCGCCGCCAACGAGCCGATGAAGGCTTGCGCCGACATCGTCAACCAGTTGCTCGATCGCATCGACGCAAGTGCCGGTGATTCATCCGATCTTTGATCTTTGGATCTGAACTGAAGAGTTTCGCGGACCGCAGCAGCGTTGCGGTCCGCTTTTTCAATGGATGGTCATCCAGTCACGGGCTTCACGAAGGGCTCGCGCCAGATCTGCCTTCGGCATCGTCGAGGCGACTTTTGCGCGAAGATTGATGGCATCCGCGCAGCCTTTGATCGCCGCGATGTTCAACCATTTATGCGCCGCTACCAGATCGATCGGGCAATCGCGGCCGGTCGCATACATCAAGCCCAGATCATACAGAATGTCTGGATGAGCCGATGCCGTTCTGGTTTCTGCCATCGCGTCTTCGATAACTTCAAAGCGTGCCATCTAATCGGTCCCTGTTTGCTGCGAGACCTCTTGCTTGCCGGGTCTCTTTAATGAACCCAGAATGCACCTGCCGCCTGAATCTGCGGTAAAGCGCTTTGCTTAACTGCTGGAAAACAAAGATAAAACAACTCGTAAACGACACTTTCTTTTAACTTTGAAAAGCCAGCTCTGCCGCCAGTTGGAAGCGGATTGCAGTTTTCGGACGGTTGGCAAAAGTCATAATCGCGTAACCACGCTCCAATCTCGCGCTGTCCTTCTGCCGCTTCGCGCTCGGCAATAATGCGCTTCCGGCGGCCCAGGATCGGCGCTAAGACTCGACTGATCTCGCCAATCGGGCGCGGTTTTCGGGAGGAAAGAATGAAAAGGGTTTGGATGGCCACCACCGCGGCGATGCTCATGGCATCCGCCAGCGCCTATGCCGACGGAATTGAAGGACGCTGGCGAACCGATTCCGGTACGACGGCACAGATCGCGACATGTGGGGAGGCATTCTGCATCACCCTCAAGGATGGCAAGTTCAAGGGAAAGCAGATCGGCCGCATGACGGCTGGAGGGGACAATCGCTATTCCGGCAAGATTACCGATCCGGAAACCGACAAGACCTATTCCGGCAAGGCAACCCTTTCCGGCAACGCGCTTTCCATGAAAGGCTGTGTGCTTGGCGGCTTGATCTGCAAGGGTCAGAACTGGAAGCGGCTTTAGATCCGTTGCGGTCGCGCCATCTTGAACGCAGGATGAATGCCGGCCTCAGAAGAAGTTCAGCGGCGATCGCCATAAATGCGGGTATTCGCTGCTGGAGTTCTTTGCGATGCTTGCCCGCCGCTTCGCCATTATCTGCCTGATGACCATGATTTTCGGCATGATGCTTTCCATAGTTGTTGCAGAAACGGGTCGCGGCCGCATCGAGGACGGGAGCATCTCATGCACATGGTTCAATGACTACGCGTGCCGCTGGGACCAGCAGTGAGCGAGACCAGACGCTAAGCGCTTTGCGGATTTGCTCTTTCGAGCCGTGCGCCACCTCTTTATATCCAGGATATGGATACGCCAAAATACCCGTCACCGATCGAATCGATTGCCAGTCCGGAAGCTTTTGGCCGTAAAAGCTTCGACGATGCCGAAAAGGCAGTTGACGCTCTGGTCTGGCTCTATGAGCGCAACACCAAGTTTCTGCGCGACAGTTTCGCGGCGCTTGGCGCCGATGGCGATACTACACGCCGCTACCGCGCCTTCTACCCGGAAATCTCCGTCACGACATCTTCGTTCGCTTTGATCGATTCGCGCCATGCCTATGGGCATATGGCGACGCCCGGCCAATATACGACGACAATCACGCGGCCCGATCTGTTCCGCCATTATCTGATCGAGCAGCTGCGCCTTATCATCCGCAATCACGGCGTTTCGATTGTCGTGCGGGAATCGGAAACGCCGATCCCACTGCATTTTGCCTTTTTCGAAGGGACTTATGTCGAGGCCTCGGCTGCCGAGTGGATCAATCGGCCCTTGCGCGACATGTTCGATGTGCCGGATCTCAATGCAACCGACGACCTGATTGCCAACGGTACTTACGAACCGCCGGTCGGCGAGCCTGCGCCACTCGCGCCTTTTACAGCGCAGCGCACAGACTATTCCTTGCATCGCCTGGCGCATTACACCGCGACGAGCCCGCAGCATTTCCAGAACTTCGTGTTGTTCACGAACTACCAGTTTTATATCGACGAGTTTTGTGCGTATGCGCGCAACCTGATGGCCGAAGGCGGAGGCGGGTATGAGAGCTTTGTCGAGCCGGGCAACCTGATCACCAAGGCCGGCCAAGCGGATGCGCAAACAGGCGCTGTCCCTGTCCGCCTGCCGCAAATGCCAGCCTACCACCTGACCAAAGCCGGCCATGGCGGCATCACAATGGTCAATATCGGCGTTGGCCCGTCGAACGCCAAGACGATTACCGATCATATCGCGGTTTTACGCCCGCATGTCTGGCTGATGCTGGGCCATTGCGCCGGTCTGCGCAACACGCAGGCGCTTGGCGATTATGTGCTGGCCCACGCTTATGTGCGCGAGGACCATGTGCTCGACGACGATTTGCCGGTCTGGGTGCCGATCCCTGCCCTGGCGGAGGTTCAGATCGCCTTGCAGGAAGCCGTTGCAGATGTAACGGGCCTGACGGGTTTCGACCTCAAGCGCATCATGCGGACTGGTACAGTCGCCACGATCGATAACCGGAACTGGGAGTTGCGGGATCAACGCGGGCCGGTTCAGCGCCTGTCACAATCGCGCGCCATCGGGCTTGATATGGAAAGCGCGACGATAGCCGCCAACGGGTTTCGCTTTCGCGTACCTTATGGGACATTGCTTTGTGTTTCCGACAAGCCACTGCACGGTGAGTTAAAGCTACCGGGCATGGCTACCGACTTTTACAAGCGGCAGGTTTCGCAACATCTCACGATTGGAATCCGCGCGCTTGAGAAACTGGCCGAGATGCCGCTCGAGCGATTGCATTCGCGCAAGCTGCGTTCGTTCGCGGAAACCGCGTTTCAATAGATCCCGAGCGGCAAAACGCGCGGCTAGCCTAAGGCAGCATCACATGCTGCCGTAGACCGGTCCTTCTCCACCCTGTGGGGGCACCCAGTTGATGTTCTGGTTCGGGTCCTTGATATCGCAGGTTTTGCAGTGAACACAATTCTGGGCGTTGATCACGAAACGCGCAGCGCTGGCATTGCCCTCATCGCGATTTTCACTGCCCTTTTCGCCCTTCGGTGCGCCTGGACCACCCGAAACCGAGTTACCGTCTTCGTCGACCCACTCGTAAACGCCAGCCGGGCAATAGCGCGTCGACGGGCCTGAAAACACGCCGAGTTCCGACTGCTTCTGCAGGGCCGGGTCGATCACTTGAAGGTGGATCGGCTCGTTTTCGTCGTGGTTGGTGCTCGACAGAAAGACGGATGACAAACGGTCAAACGTCAGAACGCCATCGGGCTTCGGATAGGAGATCGGTGAGTGCTTTTCCGCCGGCTCGGTTGATGCGTAATCCGGCTTGCCGTGCTTCATCGTGCCGAAGGGCGACCAGCCGAACAGCGTGTTCAGCCACATATCGAGCCCGCCAAGAGCGATGCCCGCCAGACCGAGCTTCGACCAGAGCGGCTTGACGTTTCGCACCTTCTTGAGGTCCTGCCCGATCGCAGAATCGCGCCAGCCCTCTTCATAGG
>JAFAGL010000262.1 GCA_023422735.1 Pseudomonadota bacterium | reverse complement strand
CAGCGCGGGGCAACGGCGGAACGCGGCGCATCGGCCAGGTATGAAGCAAGTCATGAGGCAAGGCACGAGCGCGGCAAACTGAACCAGAACGAACGGACGGCCTTCCGTGAGTTCGCTGCGCGATTGCGAGCCGCTGGTCAAAGCAACGCTGCGCAACCGGCTGAAACGCAAGCATCCGATCCCGATACGCGTGTTTCGATGTCAGCCGCATCCAACGAAAACCATGTTGTGCCCGCGCAAACGCAGGCGGCGACGTCATCTGATGAGCTTCCCGCATCATCACCGCAGTCCATCCTGGCCCCGGAACCGAAGCCAGCCGACAACGCTCCCGCAAAAGACGTCCTGGAAAATCTTCCCATGGCGCTCATTGTTTACTGCGGCGACCGGCTGGATTTCGCCAATCGCGAATTCTTTGCATTGACCGGCTTCGATGATCTCGACCAGATCCGCGAAGATGGCGGCATCGAAGCCTTGTTTGACCATTCCGAGGGGCCGGTCGCCGATAATGGCCAGGCATGCCAGGCGCTACAAAAGCGCGACGGCGCGCTCGTTCCCGTTTGCCTGCATTTGCAATCGGTACGTTGGGGAAACGGCAAATCGCTGATGTTGACGCTGAAACCAGCAGAAACGGCGGCTTCAGCCGATGTCGGTGACATTGGTTCTGCAGGTGTGGATCACGCGGCGAATGAAAACGCGTCGCAGAATGTCACGCCGTTTCCGACACAAGACATCGCCGAACCGCCGTTGAGAGAAGCGTCGGGCGCGCTTGATCTGGCTAACGAGCTTGCAACGACCCAGTCGCGATTGGCGGAAATGCGCGCCATCGTCGATACGGCCACCGATGGCGTCGTGCTGATCGAACTGGACGGCAAAATCCGCAGCATCAGCCATCCCGCTGAAGCGCTGTTTGGCCTGCATTCGGCTCATGTCGAAGGCCGACCCTTTATTTCGCTGTTTGCGGTGGAAAGCCAAAGGGCGGTGCAGGATTATCTGTCGAGCCTCACCGATCACGGCGTTGCCAGTGTCTTGAACGACGGGCGCGAGGTGATCGGGCGCGAAGCGCAGGGACGCTTCATTCCCTTGTTCATGACGATTGGCCGATTGCCCGGCGATAGCGGCTTTTGCGCGGTGATGCGTGAAATCACGCATTGGAAACGCACGGAAGAAGAACTCACCCATGCCCGTGCGGAGGCAGAACGCAGTTCCTCGCAGAAAAGCGAGTTTCTGGCCCGCGTGAGCCACGAGATCCGGACCCCGCTCAACGCAATTATCGGCTTTTCCGAATTGATGATGGAAGAGCGCTTCGGGCCGATCGGCAATGAGCGCTACCGCGATTATCTGCGCGACATCAACCGCTCCGGCACGCATGTCCTCGATCTGGTCAACGATCTTCTGGATATTTCAAAGATCGAGGCGGGCGAGCAGGAACTGAGTTACGTCGCCGTATCGCTCAACGATGTTCTGGCCGAAGCAGTCGCCATCATGCAGCCGCAGGCCAACCGCGAGCGGGTCATTATCCGTTCGAGCTTCGTGTCGCGCTTGCCGGATGTGGTGGCCGATCAGCGAAGCTTGCGGCAGATCGCGCTCAATCTTTTGTCAAACGCAGTGCGGTTCACGCAAGCCGGCGGGCAGGTCATCGTGTCGACTTTGCATGAGGCTTCCGGCGAGGTCATCATCCGCATTCGCGATACCGGCATCGGCATGTCGAGCGCCGAAATCGATCACGCCCTGCGTCCTTTCAAGCAGATCAACGCGCTGCAACGCGCGCGCGGCGATGGAACCGGGCTCGGCCTGCCCTTGACCAAGGCGTTGGTGGAAGCCAATCGCGCCCGTTTCACGATCCGCTCTCAACCGGGCGAAGGCACGCTGATCGAAATCGCCTTTCCGCCGACCCGCGTGCTGGCCGACTGATCGGTTCCAGCACGCCGCCGAAGTTCCAGGCCGTCAGACCGCCAGTTCCGGCCGGTCCTTGAACAGGTCAAGCGCTTCCGGGTTGGCCAGCGCCTCCTTGTTGCGCACCTTGTCGCCATGCACCACCTGGCGCACGGCGAGTTCGACGATCTTGCCGGATTTGGTGCGCGGAATATCTGCAACCTGAACGATCCTCGCCGGCACATGGCGCGGCGTCGTTCCCGACCGGATCTGCGCCTTGATGCGGGCTTCCAGATCCTCGTCCAGCGTCACGCCATCGGCGAGGCGCACGAACAGGACCACCCGCACGTCATTGTCCCAGTTCTGCCCGATGCACAGCGCTTCGGCCACTTCCGGCATTTGTTCAACGACATTGTAGATTTCGGCGGTTCCGATCCTCACCCCACCCGGATTGAGCGTCGCATCCGACCGTCCGTGGATGATCAAGCCGCCGCGCGGCGTCACTTCCGCGAAATCGCCGTGGCACCAGACATTGTCGAAGCGGTCGAAATAGGCATCGTGATATTTCTTGCCACCCGTATCGCCCCAAAACATCACCGGCATGGACGGGAACGGCTTGTAGCAAACGAGCTCGCCTTTTTCGCTGACCACATGCGCCCCGTCATCATTCCACACATCGGTGGCCATTCCCAGGCCCGGGCCCTGGATTTCGCCTGAATAAACCGGCTTGATCGGAACGCCGAGAACGAAGCAGGCGCACAAATCCGTGCCGCCCGACACGGAAGCGAGATGCAGGTCCTGCTTGATCCCGTCATAAACGAAATCGAAGCCTTCCGGCGAAAGCGGAGACCCCGTGGATGAAAGGGTTCGCAGAGCGGAAAGATCATGCGTGTCGATCGGGCGCAGGCCGGCTTTGCGCACCGCATCGATGAATTTCGCGGAGGTGCCGAAGTAATTGACCTTTTCCCGCTGCGCGAGATCGAACATGGCTTTGTTGTCGGGGTAAAATGGCGAACCGTCGTAAAGGATCAGGGTTGCGCCGGTCGCAAGGCCTGTCACCAGCCAGTTCCACATCATCCAGCCGCAGGTGGTGAACTGGAAGAAGCGATCATCGGCCTGGATGGCGCCATGTAGCTGATGTTCCTTCAGATGCTGCAAAAGAATGCCGCCGCCCGCGTGTACTATACATTTCGGAATGCCTGTCGTGCCGGACGAAAACAGGATGTAAAGCGGTTGCGCGAAGGGCAGTCGTTCAAACCGAACGGGTTTCGCCGCGAATTCGGCCACAGCATTGTCGAGCGTTTCCGCCTTTTCGATCCTGTCGGCGAGATCGGATGCGCCGCCGAGATAATCGACGATCAAAACCTTTCGCAGGGTCGGCATGCCGGCCACAATCTCCACGACCTTGTCGCCGACATCGTTCTTCTTGCCATTATACCAGTAAGCGTCGGGAGCCACGAAGATCACCGGCTCGATCTGTCCGAACCGGTCGAGCACGCCTTGCACGCCGAAATCGGGCGAACAGGAGGAGAAGATCGCGCCGATGGAGCTGGCCGCGAGCATGACCGCAATCGTTTCGGGCATGTTCGGCATCATCACCGCAACACGATCGCCGGTTTTGACGCCTTGCGCGACAAACAACTGCTGCAGCCTGGAAACCATGGCGTGCAGCTCATCCCAGCTCAAACGCCGCTCGACCTTGTCTTCACCGTGAAAGACGATCGCCTCGCCGGAGCCCGTTCGCTTGAGCAAATTTTCCGCGAAGTTCAGTTTTGCGTCGGGAAAGAAACGCGCGCCCGGCATCTTGTCGCCGTCCACCAGGATCCGCTCGCCACGTTCGCCGACAACGCCGCAAAAGTCCCAAAGCAAGCCCCAGAATTGTTCCGGCTCTTCGATCGACCAGCGATGCAGTGTGTCGAAATCTGGAATGTCCCGCCTTGCGCTAACGGCCGCTTCAGCCATGAAGCGCGTCATCGGACTTTGTTCGACGCGCTCGCGCGATGGCCTCCACAATGGCTGAACTTCCGCCATATTCCGTCTCCTCCCTCGTCGGTGCCCGCGTTTATGCAACGCTTGTGTCATTCCGGCAAGCGCAAGAGGCAGGGTTTCACGACACTTGCCGAACACAGGCTTGCAGCCAAGATGGTTGCAAAGCCGGCGCTGTGGTTTACACCCCACAATCAAGCAGCAAATCGAGCGCTGCTTTCATTCGCGAGTTCCGATGCCCCGACCCTTGTTGCGCAAAACTTTCATGACGGCAGCGATCGCTGCCTTGCTTGCGCTGCTGGTTGTTCTGGCTTTGCCCTATGCCGCCTCGACCCGCCTGGTGCGAGATCGCATCGCCCAGGAACTCGGCGCCTGGAGCGGCATGCGCGTGGAACTGCGTGCGCGGCCCGAAATCGAGGTTTGGCCCAGCCTGCGGGCCGTTTTGCACGATGTCCGCTTTTCAGACTGGGAACGCGGCAGCCATCCGGTTCTTGAAACCGACAGGATCGAGATGGACATGTCGGCCCTGGCCGCCCTGCGCGGCGATGTGGTTTTCGACACATTGCGCATGGTGCGGCCGACGCTGCGCGTGGAGCCTGCGGGCGACGGTCTTTATCTTCCGATCGCCCCGCGCGTGGGGCGCATCACGCGTGCCGTTCGCACCGCCAAAGAGGCGCTCGCGGCCAAGCCGGCAGCGCCTGATCTGTCCGGTCTGCCGGATGACGAGTTTGGCACCATCGAATTCGTTGACGCGCGCATCGTCACGTCCCGACGCGACAGGGATCAGGAGATTGCGACAGGCATCACCGGCGCGCTTGACTGGCCGGCGCTAAATCGCGGTGCATCCTTGCACGCGCAAGGGGTTTGGCGCGGAGAGCCCTTGTCGCTCGATCTGGCATCGAGCCAGCCTTTGGTGCATCTGGCTGGCGGCGGCGGAAATCTAAGTGCCGCGCTTCGCTCGCAATCCCTGAACGCGGCATTTGAAGGCATTGCCGGCCTGTCGCTCGACGCGCTGGTCGATGGCAGCCTCCAGATTTCGAGTTCTTCCATTTCGACGGCCGCCCGATGGCTGCAGGTTGAGCTCAATCCGGCCATTTCTCCCGAAACGCTTGAATTTTCCGGTCGTTTCAACGGGTCGAGCAAGCGGCTGAAATTCGACAACGCGTCCTTGATCATTGACGGACATACCGGCATCGGCGGGTTCGAGCTCGCTTATGAGAACGATATTCCCGATATTTCCGGCACTCTGGCCTTCGATCTCCTCGACCTCACCACTTTATATGGCGCGCTGTCTCCCTTGTTGCCGCAAATCGGCGAAAGCGCCGAGCCTGGATCGCATCTTGTCGACCGCCTCAAACTCGATCTGCGCTTGTCGGCGTCAACCGCGCGCGCCGGACCGGTCACGCTTGGAGAGGTGGCGGCAACGGCGCAGATCCGGCCTGGCCTTGCCGTGCTCGATATTTCCGATGCCCGCTTCTTTGGAGGCAGCCTGCAGGCCGGATTGCGTTCCACGCGCGCTGAAACCGGTGGCGACATCGTCGAACTGCGATTTTCGGCGTCGGATTTTGACGGGACGGCTGCGGGCGATGCGCTGAACCAGCAGGCCTTGCTGCCAACCTCGCGCGGCACCGTTTCGCTCAATCTGAAGGGAAACGGCTCGAACTGGCATGATATTCTTGAAAATGCGGACGGCAATTTTTCCGCAGGCTTTGCGCGTGGAACGCTCCGCCGCTTCAATATCGACCAGTTCCTGTCGCGCCTCCAGACCGCTGGTTTCTTTCCGTTGTCGGATGTCACCGGCGGAACGCTCGACATGGAAGGTGTCCAGGTCAAAGCCGTGATCGAAAAGGGCGTGGCGCGGATCAATCCGGCAGTGATTGGCATGAATGATAAGCGCGTCGAGCTGAGCGGGATCATTCCATACGCCACCGGCCTGGCGTTGACGGGCAATGTTTTGCCCAATCCCCCGCCCTCGGTTTCGGGCTCCAACGGCGCACCCGTCGCAGCACCCGATCAGCCTGCCGGTCCCAATCCCATTGCAAGCTTCTTTGTGGGCGGTTCGTGGAATGCGCCCTTCATTTCATCCATGACTATGCGCACGCCGCTCGAGTGACAGTCATCAAGCCCGCTGCGCAGCCTGCTCGTCGCGTCGACGCTGGACTTCGCGCCGCTTGTTGAGCACGGATGCGATGATCACGCCGGTTGCGACAATGGCGATCAGGATGGTGCAGATCGCATTGATTTCGGGTGTCACGCCAAGCCGCACCTGGCTATAGATCTTCATCGGCAATGTTGTTGCGCCCGGGCCGGAAGTGAAGCTCGCAATCACCAGATCATCGAGCGACAAGGTGAAGGCCAGCATCCATCCCGATATGATCGCGGGGGCGATCACCGGCAATGTGATGGTGAAGAAGGTCTTCACCGGTGTCGCACCCAGATCCATCGCCGCCTCTTCGAGACTACGATCGAAAGTCAGCAATCGCGACTGCACCACCACCGCCACGAAGCACATGGAAAAGGTGATATGGGCAAGTGTGACCGTCATGATGCCGCGATCAATGCCGATCGCCACGAACAGCAGCAACAGCGAAAGGCCGGTAATGACTTCCGGCATGACGAGCGGCGCAAACACCATGCCCGAAAACAGCACCCTTCCGCGAAAGCGCGTGTAGCGCGTCAATGCCAGCGCCGCCATCGTGCCAAGAATGGTCGCGAAGGTCGCCGAAACCAACCCGACCCTGAGTGTCACCCAGGCTGCATCCAGCAATGCCTGATTGTTCCACAACGCGACATACCATTGGGTTGAAAAGCCCGCCCAGACCGTCACCAGTCGCGACGCGTTGAAGGAATAGATCACCAGGATCACGATCGGCAGATACAGGAACGCGAAGCCTGCGGTGATCGCGACAATGTTGAAACGGCTCCAGTTGCCTTCACTCACCGGTCCTGCTCCTGCGCACGTGCCTGCGATTGCTGGAAGATCATGATCGGGATCACCAGCAACAGAAGAAGAATGACGGCCACCGCCGAAGCCACCGGCCAGTCACGATTGGAAAAGAACTCGTTCCAAAGCGTGCGTCCGATCATCAGCGTGCGCGAACCGCCAAGCAGATCGGGAATGACGAATTCGCCGACAGCGGGAATGAACACCAGCATGCAGCCTGCGATGATGCCGGGCCGCGACAAGGGAAAGGTCACTTTCCAGAAGGCGCCAGTGCGCGTGCATCCAAGATCGCGCGCCGCTTCCACCAGCGAATTGTCCATCTTCTCCAGCGACGCGTAAAGCGGCAGCACCATGAAGGGCAGGTAGGAATAAACAATGCCGATATAGATCGCGGTATGGGTATTGAGGATCAACAATGGCGTGTCGATCACGCCAGTCCACATCAGGAACTGGTTGAGCAGTCCTTCCGGCTTCAGGATGCCGATCCAGGCGTAAACGCGGATCAGGAAGCTCGTCCAGAATGGGAGGATCACCAGCATCAGAAGTGTCGGGCGGATGGTCGCTGGCGCGCGCGCCATGCCATACGCCATGGGATAGCCCACAAGCAGGGTCAACACCGTCGACACCGCGGCGATCACCAGGCTGGAAACATAGGCGTTGAAGTATAGCGCGTCTTGGGTCAGCCAAACATAGTTGGCAAAGGAAAACTGGCTCAGTTTGTCGAGCAGTCCCGCAAATCCGTCGAATGCCGGTCGGTATGGCGGCATCGCCGTCGCAATTTCCGACACCGAAATCTTGGCCACGATCAGGAAGGGCACAAGAAACAGCGCCAGCAGCCAAAGATAAGGCACGAGAATGACCAGGCGGCCTCCCATTCCGCGCAGGAAACCATGTCCCTTTCCATCTCGCCCGGCTTTGGGCGGGGTGGTCTCGGTCGGCGCGTCTGTTCCCGGTGCAAGCATCTGTGACATGACGCAGCCTCAGCGGGTCAGCACGATGCCGGCATCCGGCTGAAAGGAGATCCACGCACGGTCGTTCCAAGTCAGCGGATCGCTGGCCAGCCTTTCGCTGTTCATCACGGTGGATTTGACGATGCGGCCATCATCGAGCTTCACATGATAGATCGTCACATCGCCAAGATAGGCGATGTCATAAATCTCGCCTTGCGCGGCATTCACGGCGATGTCGTCGGGCCGCCTCGATGAAACCCGTATCTTTTCGGGCCGAACCGCATAATGGACCGTGGCGCCGGGCTTGACGTCCCCGGGGTTGCGGGTGCGGATCACGAGCTCGGGACCCGTTTCCAGATCGGCCGTCTGCTCGTCGCGATTTTTGACCTGCCCTTCGAACAGGTTCACGCTGCCAACGAAATCGGCCACAAAGCGCGATCCCGGCGCTTCGTAGATTTCGGGCGGTGTTGCCACCTGCATCACCTCGCCCTTGTCGAGAATGGCGATGCGGTCGGCCATGGTCATGGCCTCTTCCTGATCATGCGTCACCACCACGAATGTCAGGCCGAGATCCTGTTGCAGATCCATGAGTTCGAATTGCGTTTCTTCACGCAGCTTTTTGTCCAGGGCACCAAGCGGCTCGTCCAGCAACAAGACTTTCGGCCGCTTGGCGACGGATCGCGCCAGCGCCACGCGCTGCCTTTGCCCGCCCGAAAGCTGGTGGGGTTTGCGCTTGGCGAACTGTTCCAGCTTCACCAGCTTGAGCATTTCGGCCACGCGCTTGGCGATATCGGCCGAGGCCATGCCTTCCTGCTTGAGACCGAAGGCGATATTCTTTTCGACGCTCATATGCGGAAACAGCGCATAAGACTGGAACATCATGTTCACGGGCCGCTGATGCGGCGGAACACCGCGCAAATCCTGTCCATCGAGCAGGATGCGTCCCGAAGTCGGCTCGTCAAAACCTGCCAGCATGCGCAGAAGTGTCGACTTTCCGCAGCCCGATGCGCCAAGCAAGGCGAAGAATTCGCGTTCGAAAATATCCAGCGAAAGATTGTTGACGGCTGTGAAATCACCGAAACGCTTGGTGACGTTTTCGAACCGGATATAGGGTTTCGCGCTCGGATCGTTCCACGGCGCAAAGCCCCGGCGAATGCTGTTGAGCGACTTGACCGCCATGCCCCGGTTCCCCGCTGCCCGCCGATGCCCGTGGCGGGTCGACTGTGATCTGGCCCTTTGCAAAAGACCAGGCATTACCGGTGCGTTTTGGATAAACGCACCTGAAGACGAGACGGCAAGGCGACTGCCTCACCGTCTCTGCTCAAGATTTACTGACCTGTCACGATCGTGGTCCAGGCGCGCGTCACCAAACGCTGCGAACGCGGATCATAAGGCTTCACCGTGAAGAGTTTGGAAAGCACCTCATCGGTCGGGTAGATTGCCGGATCCTCCAAAATTTCTGCTTCCAGCATCGGCTGCGACGCCTTATTGCCATTGGCATAGAAGACGTAGTTCGAAGCCTTGGCCGCCACGTCCGGCTTCATCATGAAGTTGATGAATTCATGCGCTTCCTCGACATGGCGGGCATCAGCCGGGATCGCCATCTGGTCGAACCACATTTCCGCACCTTCATTCGGGATCACGTAATTGATCTCCACACCCTGATCGGCTTCCGCAGCCCGGTCGCGCGCCTGGAAAAGATCACCGGAAAAGCCGACGGCCAGGCAAATATCCCCATTGGCCAATGCGTTGATATATTCCGAAGAATGGAATTTGCGGATCGACGGGCGGATCGACAGCATCAGGTCCTGCGCTTTGGCAAGGTCGTCCGGATTGGTGGAATCGGGTTCAAGCCCGAGATAGTTCAAGACTGTCGGCAGCACGTCGGTCGGTGAATCCAGCATGTAAACGCCGCAGCTCGCCAGCTTTTCGATGTTTTCCGGCTTGAACACGACATCCCAGCTGGTGATCTCGTCGGTCCCGAGGGCTGCCTTCACCTTCTCGACATTGTAGCCGATGCCGGTCGTGCCCCACATATAGTTGACCGAATATTCGTTGTCGGGATCAAAGGCAGCCATGCGCTCGGTCACCACATCCCACATATTGGTCAGGTTTGGCAGCTTCGACTTGTCGAGCTTCTGATAAACCTCGGATTCGATCTGCCGCGCCAGAAATGGCGTTGCGGTCGGCACCACCACATCATAGCCGCTCCCGCCTGCGAGCAGCTTGGTTTCCAGAATTTCGTTGGAATCATAAACGTCGTAAACAACCTTGATCCCGGTTTCCTTCGTGAAATCCTCAAGGATCGAGTCATCGATGTAATCGGACCAGTTGTAAACGTTGACAACCCTTTCCTGCGCACCGGCCGGCAGTGTTACGAGGATCGCGGCAGCCGTGAGCCAAAGGGTTTTGCGCATCATTTCATCTCCATTCTTCGCCAGCTCCGCCATAATCTTGTGGCGGAACTAAATTTGCAGGCTTTGTAGCGAGCCTATTGACCTTGATGGGCGGCATCAAGCGGCAATTGCCACCTTTTTGCCTGTTTCACAAAACTGTCGTTTGAAAGATCGGCGACAAGGTCTTTGCGCTCATTACTGAAAATCGAACGCACTTAATCCCGTCACCATTTCATCGAGCCCGAGCGGCCGCGTCACGGGTGGTTCGGCGCGCGACAAGCAGCCGATGCGCTCGCACAAGCGGCAGGCCGGGCCGATCGGCACGCTGTTGGCCGGGCCTTTCGGGTCGGGTAGGCTGTCGCCATAGATCACCGCATCACGATGCTCGGCCGCGCAACCAAGAAGAACCGCCGTTCGGCGCACCCTGTCGCTGAAGCTGCCTTGCGGGCCGTCCAGCGTGCGCGCGATCACCAGATAGGCGGTTTCATCATCGGGCATGGTCACGGCTTCCGCCAGGATCTGGTCGGGTTGTGCAAAAGCTGCATGCACCGGCAGTTTCGGGCATCCACCGCCAAAGCGGCCATGCGGGAACCCCGCTGCACCACCCCGCCGCACCAGCGTCCCGGCATGGTCGATTTCCAGCGAGAAGAAGGGAATACCTTCCGCCCCCGGGCGCGACAGCGTCGTAAGCCGCATCGCCGCCTGTTCGAACGACACGCCAAACCGCGCACGCAGCACATCGAGATCGTAGCGCGCCTTTCTGGCTGCACTCAGGAATGGCCCGTAAGGCATCATCAGCGCATGGGCGAGATAGCGCGCAAGCTCAAACCGCGCGATGCGCCGCGCTTCGTCGGACGACAGTTTCAGCGCCTGCACCGCAGCCCCGATCGCCACCTGCGCGCGGATCAGGCAGGCTTCAATGGCGATCTCGCGCAGCTGGTCGAAGGGCGACAAGCGCTCGGAAATGAACAGCCGGTGCGAATGGCGGTCATAGCGCCGCCGCCAGTTGGGCATCGTCGCCACCGGCAGCACCTTGACCGCGATCCCGTGCTCGCGTTGCAGCCAGCCTTTCAGTGCAGCCTCCAACTCGTCGCCGGATTGAAGCAGCTTGAGAAAGGCTTCGGCTTCTTCTTCGAGCGCCGGGAAATGATTGGCCTTGCGCTCCAGCACTTCCCGCACCTCGTCGATCGGCAGGCGCGTGGCCGCAAGGCCGGTGCTGTGCCCTTCGCTTGCCAGCATGTCGGAAAGGTCGGAAAGCCGCTGCGCCTGCTCACGATAAGCGCGATAAAGCTTGATCACCCCCGCGCCCACATTTGGCGCTGCCTGCGCGACCTCCAGCAATTCCTGTTCGCCCGGCAGCTCCGCCGCAAGCAGCGGATCGGCGAAGACTTCGCGCAAGGCGACCAGCGGCGCTTCATCATGTTGCAGCGCGTCGATGTCGATCTTGTAGGTCGAGGCAAGCTTGATCAGGAGCTGGACCGTCAGCGGCCTCTGGTTGCGCTCGATCAGGTTCAAGTAAGACGGCGAGATGCCCAGCGCGTCGGCCATCGCTGATTGCGTCAGCCCGCGGTCCAGCCGGATGCGCCGGATGCGAGGTCCTGCAAAGATTTTCCGGTCGCTCATCGCTCTGCCCTATGGTTTACAGGATTTACATCACGACAAAACACCGGCGTCAACTTCATGACAGCCGCACCCGATTTTCAGCGATAAATGCCTATATCTCCTCGCTTACACGGCAATTCCTTGCCATCTCAACAGCACGGAATTCGTCCGCATCCAATTTGTCAAAGCCACTCGTGAGGCAACCATGACTGAATTTTACAATCTTGTTCCGTCCGCAGCGCAAGGCCGTTTCGATGGCATTGAGCGGCCTTACTCGGCAGCGGACGTGAAGCGCCTGCGCGGTTCGGTCGAAATCAGCTACAGCTTGGCCGAACAGGGCGCGAACCGCTTGTGGAAGCTCATCCACGAGGAGGATTTCGTCAACGCGCTCGGTGCGCTCTCCGGCAACCAGGCCATGCAGATGGTGCGCGCCGGCTTGAAGGCGATCTATCTGTCAGGCTGGCAGGTCGCGGCCGATGCCAACACGGCGTCCGCCATGTATCCCGACCAGTCGCTTTA
>JAFAGL010000253.1 GCA_023422735.1 Pseudomonadota bacterium | reverse complement strand
TAGCGGGCCATGACCTTCTCGCTCGCCAGATCATGCCAGAAAAACGCAACCGGCTTTGCCGTTTCAGTTAGCCCCGCGCGCGCGGCCTCGAGCGCGGCATAATCGGCCTCGTAAAGATCGATGCGCCGGATGGCCTCGCGCGCCAGAAGATCGGCGGTGAGGAACCCCCAGCCGGCGCAGAAATCCGCAACATCGCCTTTCACATCATCGGGCAGGCATTCCAGCAGAAACTGCGAGCCCGGATCGGCGCGACCATGCGAGAACATGCCGGGTCGCGTTGCAAAAGGCCCCACCTGTTCGGGCTGGGCAAGCGGCAGCCGCTCTTGCCCTGCCCGCATCCAGAAAACCGTGCCGTGATATTTGGAGGCGTGATCTTCATAGCCCGGCACATCTGCCATGCGCTTGCGCAGGCTGTCGCCGCCATCCTTCTTGGTGGCCGCAACGACAATCAGCCCTCCCGGCTTCACGCGGCCCTGCGCCTCGGCGATCCAGTCTTCATTCTGGCTGCGATGCTTGGAGCCAACGATCAGCGCCAGATCGTAGCCCTCGCCTTCCGGCTGCGGCACGACGTGGATGCGCTGCTTTTGCAGAGCGAGATAATCCGGGCGAAACCCCTGCACCGCCGTGAGTGACGCGCCGAGCCCTTCCGTTGTGTAAAAACCGGGAAGCGCACCCAGAAACAGCGCGCGGCCCCCAGCAGGCGCATCCAGCGTGCCATTGTCGAATGGATGAAACAGGGTTTTGAGAGCTTCGGTCATGGAGGCCATTCAATAAAGGGATGGTGCCGCTTAATAAGAAAACGGGCGCGCTTCTTGCGAGGCGCGCCCGTCTTTGTTCAATCGGTCTGGATCAATCAGTCAGCGCTGTCTTCAGCGGCTGGCTTCTTTTCCTTGACGACTTCCTTGCCGGTTTCCTGATCGACGACCTTCATCGACAGGCGGACCTTGCCGCGCTCGTCAAAGCCCATGAGCTTGACATAGACCTTCTGGCCTTCCTTGACGACGTCGGTCGTCTTGGCAACGCGCTCGTCGGAGAGCTGCGAGATGTGGACCAGACCGTCGCGTGGGCCGAAGAAGTTGACGAAAGCACCGAAGTCGGCGGTCTTGACGACCGTGCCTTCGTAGATTTCGCCGACTTCCGGCTCAGCCACGATCGTGTGGATCCACTTGCGGGCAGCCTCGATTTCCTTCGCGGACGAGGAGGCGATCTTCACCGTGCCATCGTCTTCGATGTTGATCTTGGCGCCGGTCTTTTCAACGATTTCGCGGATCACCTTGCCGCCCGAGCCGATCACGTCACGGATCTTGTCGGTCGGGATCTGCATCACTTCGATGCGTGGCGCGAATTCGCCCAGTTCCGAACGACCTTCGGTCAGGGCCTTGCCCATCTCGCCGAGGATGTGGAGACGGCCTTCCTTGGCCTGGCCAAGGGCAACCTGCATGATCTCCTCGGTGATGCCATCGATCTTGATGTCCATCTGGAGCGAGGTGATGCCGTTTTCGGTACCGGCGACCTTGAAGTCCATATCGCCGAGGTGATCTTCGTCACCAAGGATATCCGACAGAACCGCGTAGCGCTCGCCTTCCTTGATCAGGCCCATTGCGATGCCGGCAACCGGACGCTGCAGCGGAACGCCTGCATCCATGAATGCCAGCGAGGTGCCGCAAACTGTTGCCATCGAGGACGAACCGTTGGACTCGGTGATCTCCGAAACAGCGCGCAGCGTGTAAGGGAACTGCTCTGCGCTCGGCAGCATCGGACGGATTGCGCGCCATGCGAGCTTGCCGTGGCCGATTTCACGACGGCCGGGCGAACCCATGCGGCCGGTTTCGCCAACCGAATAAGGCGGGAAATTGTAGTGAAGGAGGAAGCGCTCCTTATACATGCCCGTCAGGCTGTCGACATACTGCTCGTCCTCGCCGGTGCCCAGCGTGGCAACAACCAGCGCCTGGGTTTCGCCGCGGGTGAACAGAGCCGAGCCGTGGGTGCGCGGCAGAACGCCGACTTCCGAAACGATCGCACGGACCGTCTTCAGGTCGCGGCCATCGATACGGCTGCCCGTGTCCAGAATGTTCCAGCGAACGATCTTGGCCTGCAGGTCCTTGAACACCGCGCCAACATCTTCAGCCGAATATTCGGTTTCCTCGCCTTCCGGCAGAAGAGCTTCCTTGACCTTGGTCTTGGCAGCGTCGACGGCAGCGTAACGATCCTGCTTGTCGATAATCTTGTAAGCGGCGCGCAGATCGTTTTCGGCGATTTCGAGAATTTTGCCCTCGATAGCCGAATGATCGGCAGCGACATGCTCGCGCGGCTCGTTGGCGGCAACTTCAGCCAGCTTGATGATGGCGTCGAGAACCGGTGCGAAACCCTTCTGGCCGAACACAACGGCGCCGAGCATGATCTCTTCAGAAAGCTCCTGCGCTTCCGACTCAACCATCAGCACGGCGTCGGCGGTGCCGGCGACGACGAGGTCGAGCTTGGACTCAGGCATCTCGTCGAGATGCGGGTTCAAGATGTACTCGCCATTGACGTAGCCAACGCGCGCGCCACCGATTGGGCCCATGAACGGAACGCCGGAGATGGTGAGGGCAGCAGAAGCCGCAACCATCGACACGATGTCCGGGTTGTTTTCCAGATCATGCTGGAGAACGGTGATGACAACCTGCGTGTCGTTCTTGTAGCCATCAGCGAAAAGCGGGCGGATCGGACGGTCGATCAGGCGCGAAACCAGCGTTTCGTTTTCCGACGGACGACCTTCGCGCTTGAAGTAACCACCGGGGATCTTGCCGGCCG